>JACAFA010000071.1 GCA_013388525.1 Ignavibacteriaceae bacterium
GTAAACCAAATTCTATTGATGTTGGAATTCCGGTGTCACCGGAATTTCGCCAGTAAAGATGCCAGCCTTCTTCAAGTTCTACTAAAACTCCAATCGGAACTGAGCGGGATTTTTCCAACCAATATGAATCAACTACAATCCTGGCGTTTGCTTGCGTAAGCTGCTGTGCAATCAACTGACTTGATGTAATTATTAGAAAAAAGAGAGTTTTCAACGTTTTTATCAAAATTATTCCAAAGTATGAGTAATGAAATCTCTGATAGAATTTACATTGAAGATATAACAACCATTCGAATAAAAAAATTCATTAAGAACTAATTTGATAAAATCTCAATGCTGATCGGGCAGTGGTCTGAGCCCATTACATCCTGATGAATTTTTGCAGATGTGATTTTTTCCCTTAGGTTTTCGCTTATATAAAAATAATCAATACGCCAGCCGACGTTCCGCTCTCGCGCACGTGTTACCATATCCCACCAGGTATATTGTTCCGGTTCCTTGTTAAATATTCTGAATGTATCAATAAACCCGGCAGCGAGAAATTTATCAATCCATTCTCTTTCTTGTGGAAGAAAGCCAGAGATTTCTGAGTTCTCTTTTGGTCTGGCAAGATCAATTTCCTTGTGTGCTGTGTTTACATCACCACAAACGATAATTTTTTCTCCTTCTTTAAGGAGCTTTTTACAATGCTTCAAAAATGTTTCATAGAATTCCATTTTATACTGAAGTCTTTCTGCTGATGCTTTGCCATTCGGGAAATAAATATTGAAAAGTGTGAACTCATCAAACTCAGTGATGATGAATCTTCCTTCGCTGTCGAACTTCTTTACTCCAATTCCCTGCTGAACGCTCTTTGGTTTCAGCTTTGTGTAAGTAACAACTCCACTGTAGCCTTTTTTCTCTGCTGATGAAAAATAAGATTCATATCCAGGAACATTTTTTAACTCATCATCAAGCTGATCAGGATGTGCTTTTGTTTCCTGAAGACAGAGTATATCAGGATTTTCTTTTTTGAACCAATCGAGAAATCCTTTTTTCTGAATCGCACGGATTCCATTTACGTTCCAGGAAAGAAGTCGAAAAGTTTTCGTGGCCATTTTACTCCTTTAATTTTTGTTAAATCGTATTGAGAGTCCGGAACTAATGAACCAATATGATTCTACTCCGGCTATTCCTTTGCCCCCGGATAAATCCAGTTGTAAATCCTCTGATAAAAGATAAATAATTCCACCATTAAAATTATGAATCGGTGAAGAGAACAAGAATACGTTGCCATAAACTTCAATAAAAACTGATGCGCTGCCATTTATTGCTTGACCCAATGCTGCAGAATATATTAGAAAAGTTTCATCAATTATACTACTCCACGAACCGCCGAGGTTCAGTGAAGCAGAAAGATCTTCATTAAAGGACTTTGATAAAGCGGCGATTATTTCTGGTTCTACTTTAATCGGGTTGAAAGCAGCGCTTCCAATAGGGAGTAAAGCATGGACAAGTATTCCAAAATCAACAACCTGCTTACTTTCCTTTAAAAAATTTATTTTTGCTCCCAGCAGGTAATCGCCAAGTCCATCGATAGAACTTTGGGCATTGGTAATCAGATAGGCTGTCCCTAATCGCAACTCAACATAATCGACTATACCATATCTCAACAGAGTACCGGCTATTGTATAGTTTTCTACTTTGATACTACTTTCAGTTAATTTCTCAAAAGCAAAACCTGTTTCTATCTGAAATGAGCCTGGTAGAACTGTCACAGCTGATTCTGATTGATCAGGTCTGTCTGTGATTAATTCTTGTGCGGGATATTCGTGGATTAGAATTGCGAAGTAAAGAAGAATCAACCTGTTACGAAACGTCAAATATTCTCCAAATCTGAGTAACAAAAAAAGTAACAACCAACCCCAATGCTATCGGAAGAAAAGTAGATATCAAAGTCCACTTTACACTTTTCGTTTCTTTATATATTGTGTAGATGGTTGTTGAACAGGGATTATGCAGCAAACTAAACAACATCAGGTTTATTCCTGTTAATAAAGTCCAACCACCAGCCTGAAGAATTGCAGCAGTGTCGGCAGCAGAATCAAGCTCGAACATAACGCCATCGCCAGCACCCAC
>JACAFA010000159.1 GCA_013388525.1 Ignavibacteriaceae bacterium
AAGCCTTAATTTTTTTACACAAATCATATAACTCGTCCCAACTCTTTGGAGGTTGTTTATATCCTGCCCTTTCAAAGATATCAGTCCGGTAAAACATCAATCGGGTATCAACATACCAGGGAATTCCATAAACTGCTGAATCAATAACATTCGTATCCCAGATTCCCGGAAAATAATTTTCTTTTCTTATAACTTTAGATTCTGCAATAAAATCATCCAAATTAATTATTGCATTTAGAGAAGAGAACTGCGGCACCCATGTATTACCAAGCTGGCAGGCATCAGGGGTGTTATCGCTGGCAAAAGCAGTGATTAGTTTTTCTTGCGCCGCATTCCATGGAACCGCCTGAACTTTAACTTTTATACCGGGATTTCTCTTTTCAAATTCAGGAACGAGCTTTGTAACATACTCAGCTTCGGAACCCATTGCCCAGAATTTTATTGTTGTTTCTTTATTCGTGTTCTGTGAACAAGCATAAAATAATCCCAGGAAAAGAATAAAAATGATAAGCGATATTAATTTACATACTTTCATTAAAGAAGATTTATTTTGTTAAAACCATTTTTCCCGTTTGAATCTGGTCTTCAAACTTTATTGTATAAAAATAAATTCCTGATTCAGCGACACTTCCATTTTGATCTATTCCGTTCCAGGTAACTTCATTTTTTCCGGAAATGAATTCTCTGTCAGCTAATTTTAATATCTCTTCTCCGAGAACGTTATAAATACTAATGACAATTTTTTCTGTTTTTGGCAGTGTAAAAACAATAGTTGTAGATGGATTGAACGGATTGGGATAATTACCAATTATTTTAAAATCATCAACAGAAATTTTTTCATCTTTAACATCAACTGTTGAATCAGGAACAAACCCGATTGAGTCAAGCATCGCTGGAATTTCAGGGTTAGCCATAAATTTTTCCCACAGCAGATTGCTTCTATAGTTTTCGATCATATCAATTATCGGTCCCTGGTCAATTGCAATGTAGCTGCTTGCAAACCAATTCACATCAAGGTTAAATGCATCTTTAAATCCATATTCACCCCATAGATTACCGTAGTATGTTCTGTAAAAATTTTTCAATGCAGAAATAGATTCTGTTGGTGTGTACGGCATTGAAGATAAAGCGGCAGTCGGAGCGATAGTTCCATTATCATTTACATAAGGTTCGTGTGCTGAATATCCCCAGGGATTATCACAGGCAGTCAATCCCCAGGTGTCAGGTCCGTATCCTGTGTGCCCCTGCGGATTAGCAATACAATAAGCTCTGTTAATTAATGTATGATGACGATTGTTCAGGAAATAGTTGCAATAGTTATCTCTGATATATCTCGCATCAAATCCAAGGAAAGAATAATGAGCAAAGAATAATGGTCCGCCGTACGGATCACCCACCCAGAGTTTGTATCCGTAGTAAGTCTGATTAATAAAATAACCTGTCGAGCTTGCCCATCCGTCATAATAAAGATTTGCAGGAACACTATGAGTTGGAGATGCAATTGCGAGTAAATAAGTTATCATTGTTTCATTGTAGCCAATGAGTTTGAAATTAATCTGCCAGCCGTAGTTTGGAGACCAGTGCCAGTAAAGGTAGTTGCTGTAAGGTGAACGGCGGTACCAATCCCATTCAACCGTCTCCCAGATTTGTGTAATTAAATTTCTTACCTCAATTTCTTCCGGAGTGGATTGATCGAAGTATTGTCTTGCAGTTAGTAATCCTTGAATCATAAAAGATGTTTCAACAAGATCACCGCCATCATCATACTGACTGAAAGGAATAACGTTGCCATTTGTTCCATTCAGCCAATGAGAAAAAGCACCGTGAAATCTATCAGCCTGAGTATTGAGAAAATTAAGGATTGTCAGCATTCGTTCAACACCTTGTTCCCTGCTGATGTATCCTCTTTCAATACCAACAAGCAAAGCCATCACTCCAAAACCGGAACCTCCGGATGTTACAATGTCATCCGAGCCAAGTCTTTCTCTTATCAATCCAGAAACAGGATGAGCGTAATCCCAGAAATATCTGAATGTTGTCCGCTGCACCATATCAAGAAATTCTTCATCCGTCATATCGTGAGTTGTCACTTCAATACTATCACTCAGAGGTGATTCGTTCCCTGAATCATCGTATGCACTAACTTTAAATGTATTTGTTATTCCTGTTGAACCGAGACTGAATGTAACATAAGATTTTTCTTCCGGAACGTTTGTGTAAAATACAAACTGCCCGCCAACCTTCCTGTAGATTTTGTATCCCGCAAGATCTGATTCGGAATTGTTATACCAATCCACGTCAACATGCTTCTCATAACCACTTCCGACCACATTTTGCGGGGTTGCCGGTGGAATTGTATCAAGAACTGCTCGCGAATAAATTTCCGAATGAACCGGTATACTCAAAAACAGAACAAACATTACTGCAAGTAATTTTCTTGTAGTCATTTTTAAATCCTTCCTTACAATTTCATTTTAACAACTTTATATGAAAACGGTTTCATGGTATATTTTTTTGAATTAGCCATAAACACTTTTCTCTGGTTGTGATAGTTCAGCACAAACAAGTAAGAATATTTTCTACTTTTTCGAATAACAAATTGAATATCCGGATCGGATACTTTTATCTGTCGTTTGATTTTATTCAACGAAAGTATTTTTTCAACAATATGTAAATGCTCATCACTAGTGTAACCAAATGCAAAACCAAGAAATGTAACAATACCATCACCAATATTTTTCCTGATACCGCAAACTTCACCAGTTTTTGTTGCTGAAACAATTTCAGTTTTGCTGATGTTTTGAAAAATCTGTTTCTCCTGAAATACAGAGTAAACATCATCAATTCCAAATGCATCAACTTTATTTGGACTAATTGATTTTTGAAACTCAATTTCAAGCTCATCTTTAAGTATTGAACACTGATTAAGATACAAATCAAGTGTTGGGATGATCGGATAAATAATTAATTGTCCACCTTTTTTCACATAAGCAGCAAGCAGTTTCTGAGTGCTTGCATCCATAAATTCAGTGGTTACAACCCAGAGTTGTTTATATCTTAAAAGATTTTCCGCATTTGAATTTTCTAAATCGCTGATGTCATAATTAAAATTTAAAGTCTGAAGACTGCGAAGCAATCCATTAAAAAATATTTCTTCACGAACAAAGCGCGGATCGAGTGTTAGTCCAAGTTTTTCAATATAAAGTCTTTTTTCCTTAAGAAGCTGAGAGGTTGTTAGTTCTGTATAAAAATATGGTTTGTAAAATCCAACACAGATATCTGCTTTGGTCTCGCTTAATAAAAGTTCCTCTTTCTCCCGATTGATAAAATCATTGATTTTCTTTATTGAATCATAAAGCGGTGATTTGTCCGCATTTTCACTTAACGGAGTTTGATAGTAAAAAGTTTTTCCAAAATATCCCTTGCCCTTTGGATTTATTCCCTGAGAAAACATATAGTAATTAAACCCCTTTAATCCGTGGGCAAGAGAGGCGAAATAAAAAGTTTCCAAATCATTCGCAT
>JACAFA010000075.1 GCA_013388525.1 Ignavibacteriaceae bacterium
ACCAGAATGGTGACTATCAGGCTGCACTAATGAGTTTCAATGCGGCCCTTCAAACTTCAAGCTCAGAGACAAATGATGCGGTGACACAAGCATCAAATGAAAGCTACATTCGGGAATCTCAAAAAAATTATACAAATGAATCTGAAAAGCAGTATATGGAAACATCCTCTAAAACATATACCGGTATATCCAAGAGGGAAAAAGTAAGTACTGAAACTATGAAGTACGAGTCCACACCACTTGAATACCAGGGAGATGAACCTGCTAAAATCTATCTTTATCGAGGCAGAACATATTTACAGCTTGGGAATAAGGAAGCAGCTTTAAATGATTTTGATAAGGCTGTCAGTTTAGACCCTCAGCTTTCAGAGGCTTTGTTTCGAAGAGCCCTGGCGAATACAGAAGTTGATCCTGATAAAGCTTGCCCTGATTTACTTGCTGCAATTGAGCGTGGTCATCAATCAGCAAAAGAATTGTACGATTTGATTTGCAAAGAGGAATAAATTTTCAGATTATATTTTTGTTATTATTTAAAGTTAGAATGTAACTTTTAATTAATAAAACATTTCTATTCATATATTTGAGCGTAAAGATTAAATATTTTTAAAAACTAAAAGTAGTTTACCATGCAACTCGTTTACTTTTTTAAAAAAATAAATACCTTCCTTTTTTTTATTACATTCTTAACAGGTACATTATTCGCACAAAACAGCGAATCATTTTTAATGTATTCAGACCATTCGGAATTTGAAACTTCATTGTATTTATCTGTTTATAAATTGCAAAATAACCAAAACTCATACTACCTGAATAGTCTGGCTTTTAAGAATCAGCGTAGTCAAAAATGGGGCTCGGTGAATTTACCATCAGAGAGTCTCAATGATGATTTCAAACCATGGGAATCTGAAAAGCATTTCTGGATTGGAGTCGGTGAAGTAGCAATTCTCGAATTCATTCCATGGGCACTTGCAAAATGGTTTCGAACCTGGGAAGATCCTGCAGATAACTGGGCAAATGTTTCGTCTGATACATGGTGGAGAAATCTTCAAAGCGGTTTTGAGTATGATGGAGATAATTTTTTAACAAACAACTTTTCTCATCCGTATCACGGCGCATTATTTTTTAACGCAGGAAGAGCGAATGGATATAATTTCTGGGAATCAACTGCATTCTCTTTAACGGGAAGTGCTATCTGGGAACATTTTGGCGAAACCTTCAGACCATCTTTTAATGACTGGATTTACACCGGTGTTGGTGGTGCTAACCTGGGAGAAATTCTCTACAGATTATCATCAATGATTACTGACAATCGTGCATCCGGATCGGAGAGAGTCTGGTCAGAAATTTGGGGCTCATTACTTAATCCTGTGAGAGGTTTTAACAGAGCTATCTCCGGTGAGATGGGTCAGAATTTTGATAATCCCGAATGGAGCCGACCTGAAGATTTCCTGATTACTTTTGACGGCGGCACCAGATCAATTGATAAAGATGGCGATGAAAAATACACCTCAAAAGAGGTTGAAGGACTCTTCACTATGAACTTAGCATACGGCAATCGTTTCAAGGCTAAGAAACCATTTGACTTTTTCGGATTTGAATTTGCAATAGCTTCTAACAAGCCGCACTTTACTACTATGAACAGTACAGGATATCTGTTTGGTTGGGAGCTGGAAAAAAACAAACACCGTTTTGATGTTAGCCTTGACTTCAATTTTAATGATCTTATTAAAGAAGAAATTTCAGCGACTGATACTACCTACAAAGGATTTTTGTTTGGTTCTACTCAGATATTTCCTCACCTATTATCATCATTTCCGATCGGCGAAAAAACTAATTTAGTAACAAGATTTGGAATAAATGGAATGATGATGGCGGCTACTCCAAATGATTATTACGTTGATGTTGAAGGAAGAACAAATGATTTTGGTCCGGGTGTAGGCACAAGAATTTATGCGGCAATACAGAATGGAATCTGGAATTATGTCAGCGTTCTTTATTACGGTGCCTGGTTATGGACTCAATCTCAGCCGGATAATTCAAAGCATCATATTCATTTCCTGATACTTGAAGCACAATATCCTCTCACTAAATATTTCTCAATCGGATTTAGCACCGGTGTGTATTGGAGAAACAGCTATTATGATGCTTACAGCGGGATTATTAATGGTGTTGAATATATAAGAGAACCGAGTGAAGTCTCTAAAAGACATCCTGTTGGAAGATTATTTTTCAGAACAGCTATACTTGATTTATAATTTATTACAAGTAATCAGAATTCGATTTAAAGGATTTTTATTATGAAAAAATTAATTTTAATACTGATAATTTTTATTTCTGTTGGATTGATAAATACGGTTACGGCACAATCTGACAGCTATCTTAAAAACAGAATTTTTGTTGAAGGATTATATATAAGGAATATTGGAAACTTCGGCAGTGTCTGGTCAAATGCTTCAGGCGGATATCTTGGTTATGGAAT
>JACAFA010000148.1 GCA_013388525.1 Ignavibacteriaceae bacterium
TATGGAATCAATATTCTCTACACTGCACCGACGGCTATCAGAGGATTTATGAGATTCGGTGATGCGTGGGTCAAACGTCACAATCTTTCTTCATTAAGATTATTAGGAAGCGTTGGCGAACCAATCAATCCTGAAGCGTGGCGATGGTATCACAAAGTAATTGGTGGTGAACGATGTCCGATAATGGATACGTGGTGGCAGACAGAAACCGGAATGTTTATGATAACACCACTGCCCTGTACTCCATTAAAACCCGGTTCCGGAACAAAACCATTTCCTGGTTTAAAGATGGATATAGTTGATGAAGAAGGGAACCCGGTTAAAGATAACGAAGAAGGATTTCTCGTAATAAAAACTCCCTGGCCATCAATGCTTAGAACAATTTGGAATGATCCTGACAGATATGTTCAGCAGTATTGGTCAAGATTTCCTGGTGTTTACATGACTGGTGATTCGGCAAGAAGAGATGAGGATGGCTATTACTGGATCATCGGAAGAGTTGACGATGTGATAAAAGTTTCCGGTTACCGACTTGGAACAGCAGAAATTGAAAGCGCATTAGTCAGTCATCCGGCAGTAGCTGAAGCTGCTGCTATTGGATTGCCGCACGAAGTGAAAGGTCAGGCAATTCACACATTTGTAATTCTGAAAACAGGTTATCAGAAAAGTGATAAATTGATTGAGGAACTTAGACAACATGTTGGTCACGAAGTAGGTCCGATTGCAAAACCTGAGCAAATAGAAATAGTTGATTCTCTTCCAAAAACTAGAAGTGGAAAAATTATGCGGAGAGTTTTGAAAGCACGTGCACTTGGAGTTGATCCCGGAAATCTTTCTACTTTGGAGGAGTAAAGCATAATTGAATTAATAGATTATTATTTAATTCATTATATTTTAATGGAGTTGTGAAAAATTTTCCAAACCAAAATTTTTGGAGAAATATGTAATGGAAACTAAAAAAATAATAGATGAAGTCATTTCACTTCCGGTGGAGGAAAGAGCACTAATTGCTGATTCTATTTTAAGAAGTCTGAATCCTGCGGATTCAGACATAGATAAGAAATGGATAAAGATTGCTAAGGACCGATTAAATGATTTAAAATCAGGCAAGGTTAAAGCCATCCCTGGAGACGAAGTTTTTAATAAAATCTGGAAGAAATTTTCTACGTGAAGTATTCTTTCCATCCTGATGCTGAATCAGAGTTCCTACTAGCCATAGATTTTTATGAAGATAGAGAAGCAGGATTAGGCCGTGATTTTGCTTTAGAAATTTATTCAACTGTTGAACGCATTCTTACATATCCAGATGCTTGGCCTGTAATTGAAGAAAATATTAGAAGGTCTTTAGTTAAAAGATTTCCTTTTGGAGTGCTTTATTCCAAACTTGATGAAGAAATTGTAATTGTTGCCATTATGCACTTAAATCGAGAACCAGGTTATTGGAAAAAAAGGATTTAATTGAGAGCCTAAAAGTTATATCTTACAGTTATTAAAATTTTTTGTGTTATCATATAAGATTTAACCACAAAAAACTTTCTTCAATAAAGGAATAAACAGAACTTTCTCAATTTAAAAACTGTTTATTTAAGTGTTAACTAAATCACGTCACCTTTGTTTTAGTATCACACTTAATTAAGTTTTCCCGACAAATTTCAAGATTTTAATTATGGACTCAAAAAATGTCGATCTCTCTTCTTTGAAGATTGATCGATCAGAAAATAAAAACGGTAAAAGCAAGGCAAGGATTTTTATTTACGCATTTGTCCCGATAATAATCATCGCTGCTTCATTTTTTATTATCAGATCATTCTCAGGATCTTCTGTAGAAGTGAAACTGACAACTGTGATCAAACAGACACCGGGCAGGTCTAATGCAGTATTAACAGCAAGCGGATACATTGTAGCACAGAGAAAAGCTTCGGTAAGTTCTAAAGGCACTGGTATTTTAGTATATCTTGGAGTTGTTGAAGGTGACAAAGTTAAGAAGGGACAAATTATTGCAAGACTTGATGACAGAGACATCGTTACACAGCTCGATGAAGCAAAATCCAGTCTTCAATTATATAAAGCTCAGCTGAAGGAAGTTGAAAATAATTACAATCGTGAGAAGGAATTATTTAATCGAGGTTTATCTTCACAGCAAAGTTTAGATCAGGCTGAAACTGCTTACAAGTCTTTGCTTGCAAATATTGATATGGCGGATGCAAGAATAAGAGCTGCTGAAGTTGCTCTGGAGAATATGATTATCCGTGCACCTTTTGATGGAACAGTTCTTACAAAAAATGCTGAAGTCGGAGAGATTGTTGCTCCTTTTGGTGCAAGTACAACTTCACGAGCTGCTGTTGTTACTATTGCAGATATGAATTCCTTAATGGTTGAAACAGATGTGTCAGAATCGAATATCGAAAAAATTAAACCAGATACAGATTGTGAGATAGTATTAGATTCCAATCCCGGGAAAAGTTATCAGGGATATGTTTTTAAAATTGTTCCAACGGCGGACAGATCAAAAGCAACTGTGCTTGTGAAGGTTGGATTTAAAAGTTATGATAACAGAGTATTACCTGAAATGAGTGCGAAGGTTTCTTTCTTATCAGAAAAAAGTAAAGAGGAGGAGGAACAAATTCCTGTTCTGACTGCTCCACTTTCAGCAGTTGAAGATCTGGATGGAAAGAAGGTAGTTTACGTTGTTGTTGATGATAAAGCTGTTCAAAAAGAAATTTCAACAGGTCGTTTGTTTGGTAACTATGTTGAAATAATTTCAGGTTTAGAAGAAGGCGAAAAGATTATTGATAACCTGAATGAAAAAGTAAAAGACGGTGTTCAGGTAAAAATTTTATAAAGAAGAATAATTGGAGTTTAAATGTCATCGTTAATTCAATTAAATAATATATCAAAATCATATTGGCGGGATAGTCTTGAAATACCTGTCTTAAACAGTATCACTATGGAGGTTCCCGAAGGAGAATTCCTTGCTCTTATGGGTCCTTCAGGTTCTGGAAAAACCACTTTGCTTAACCTGATTGGTGGAATTGATAAACCTTCAGCGGGAAGTGTTGTAATTGCTGGTAAAGAAATTTCCAGCTTTGGTGAATCAGCTTTGGCAAAATGGAGATCGGATAATGTTGGATTCATTTTTCAATTTTACAACTTGATTCCGGTTCTCACAGCATTCGAAAATGTTGAGCTTCCTCTTCTTCTAACAAATCTCTCAAAAGCTGAAAGGAAAAAACGTGTTGAATTTGCTCTTGGAATAGTTGGACTTGGCGATCGAATTCATCACTATCCTAAGCAACTTTCTGGTGGACAGGAACAAAGAGTTGCTATCGCCAGAGCAATAGTAACTGATCCGATGATAATTGTTGCTGATGAACCAACCGGTGATCTGGATCGGACTTCTGCAGGAGAAATATTAACACTTATGGAAAGACTAAATAAAGAATTTAAAAAAACTATTGTAATGGTAACGCACGATCCGCACGCTGCTGAAAAAGCACATATCACAAGACATCTGGAAAAGGGAGATTTTGTATAACAGTTATGAGAATTTTAAAATTAATTATCAAAAATTCGCTCAGGCATAAACTCAGAACTATACTGACCATAGTTGGAATATCCATTGCAGTTATTGCTTTTGGACTGTTACGTACAGTAGTTACAGCATGGAATTCCGGTGTTGAAGCCTCTGCAGCTAATCGTTTGATAACACGTCAGGCTATTTCATTTATTTTTCCTCTTCCGCTTGCTTACAGAGATCAGATTGCAAAAATCCCGGGTGTTGATGTCGTAACTTATGCTAACTGGTTCCAGGGAGTTTATATTGATAAGAACCAGTTCTTTGCAAGGCTTGCTGTTGATCCCGAAACTATCTTTGATGTTTATCCTGAATTTTTAATTACCGATGAGGAGTATCAAACTTTTTTAAAGGAAAGAAACAGCTGCATAATCGGGCAGGATATTGCCACACAATACAATCTGAAGATAGGTGATCTGATGAGTATTGAAGGTGACATCTATCCCGGCGATTGGCAGTTTGTTATTCGCGGAATTTATAAACCGAGAGATAAAACCACAGATGCCACACAAATGTTTTTCCATTGGGATTATCTGAATGAGAGAATGAAAGAGTTCGGAACCGGGAGAGAAAACGAAGTCGGTTGGTATATTATAAAAATAAAAGATCCATCTCAAACAGGAAATGTTTCCGAACAGATTGATGCTTTGTTTAAAAACTCTCGTGCAGAAACAAAAACAGAATCCGAAAGAGCATTTCAGCAGGGATTTGTGCAGGCTTCAAGTGCAATCATCACTTCAATGAATGTAATTTCATTTGTGATTATTGGAATTATAATGCTCGTTCTTGGAAACACTATGATTATGTCAGCAAGAGAAAGAACACGGGAATATGCAGTCTTCAAGACAATTGGTTTTTCGGGTAATCATATGATTGGTTTGATACTTGGTGAATCACTTTTTATTTCCGCTCTTGGCGGTGCATTGGGTTTGTTCCTGAGCTTTCCGATTATCGAAGGATTTGGTGCAGTTATTCCGAGAGGTTTCTTCCCGGTATTTGAACTTGAACCAATTACATTAGTCTTTGCTGTATCATCAGTTATATTAATTGGAGTTGCTGCTTCACTTTTCCCGATTCAAAAAGCATTGAGAACAAGTATTGTTGATGGGCTCAGGTTTATTGGTTAAAATCATTTTGTCATTTAATAAAAATGTATTCGAATGAAAATCCCTTTTAAATACACGATCAAAAATTTCACATCAAGAAAGCTTACAACTTTCATTACAATCTTTGGTGTGGCATTAGTTGTTTTTGTTTTCGCAGCTGTTTTAATGATGGCTTACGGAATTCAGAAAACACTAATTGCAACCGGTTTGCCGGATAATGTTTTGATTACAAGAAAAGCTGCGAATGGAGAAATCTCAAGCATAATAGAAGGTGAAGCACAGGATGTTATCAGAACACTTCCTCACATTGCTGTTAATGCAAGCGGAAAGCAAATTATCTCAAGAGAACCTGTCGTGATCATTAATCTTGAAAAGATTAGCGGCGGTATGAGCAATGTTACAGTCAGAGGTGTTTCTGATGTTATTTTTGATTTACGTCCGCAGGTAAAAATTATTGAAGGAAGGATGTTTAATTTTGGATTACGTGAGCTGATCGTTGGTTCTGCTGTTACCTCAAGATTTCTGGGTGCAAAGATTGGCGATGTAGTTAAGTTTGCAGGCGATAGCTGGCAAATAGTTGGTGTGTTTGATTCTGATGGAAGTGGATTTGATTCTGAAATGTGGGGAGATTCTCAGGCTTTGCTCAATGCATTCAATCGTGGAAGTGCAGTATCATCTCTTACTCTTAAGCTTGATGATGTAAATAACTTTGAAGCGTTCAAAAAGAATTTTGACTTTGACCGAAGACTTCAGCAGTTTGAAGTTAAAATATAACAGAAATATTTTGAAGAGCAATCTGAACTGATGGCAAACTTCATTCGCATATTGGGTATTTTCATCACAGTAATTTTTAGCTTCGGTGCAACAATTGGTGCAATGATAACAATGTATGCAGCAGTTGCCAACCGAACTGTTGAAGTTGGAACACTCCGTGCACTCGGCTTTAAACGAAGAAGTATTCTGGTCGTCTTCTTAATAGAATCGCTTGTTATTGCAATTACTGGTGGGATAGTGGGACTTTTCCTTGCTTCATTCCTTCAGTTCTTTAATATCTCAACTCTGAATTTTGGTTCATTTGCCGAGCTCTCATTTGGTTTCAGTCTTTCACTGACGATAGTTATTTCATCACTATTATTTGCTGTATTGATGGGAATCCTTGGAGGTTTCTTACCTTCAATCCGTGCTGCAAGATTGAATATCGTGAATGCTTTGAGAGCAGCTTAATCATTTTTATCCCGGCAAAATTCAAGTGTATAAATACAATTTGGTTTACTATATATTTGAAGCCGTAATTTATTTTTCAATATTCACGGCAAATGCGGGTACAGACAATTTCTACTCTATATCTTCTTGTTTTAGTTCTGTCAATCATTCCTACCGAACTAATTAAACCTCAACAGACCGGTAATCTCCGTGGGTTTATAACTGACTCTACGAATGGTGAAGCACTTGTCTTCTGCAATGTATTCCTTAAAGAAATAAACGCCGGTGCATCAACAAATGAAAGAGGATTTTACCTTATAAAATCAATTCCATCAGGCAAAGAGTATGAGATAACAGTTTCTTATGTAGGATATAAAACTAAAACTTTGAATGTGTTTATCCAGCCTTCTGTAGTTACTCAGCTTGATGTAAAGCTTACACCTTTGAGAGTAGAATTGCAAACCATTGAGAAAGTCGGTGAAAAAGTAGTTAGAGAGAACACAACCGATATCAGTCTTGAAAGAATTTCTGTGAAGGAAATTGAAATACTTCCCAAAGGAGTTGAAACCGATATCTTTCGAACACTTCAATATATTCCCGGAGTAAGTACTACCGGAGATGTCACAGCAAAGTTTTATGTGCGTGGCGGGAGCGGAGACCAAAATCTTATTCTCCTTAATGGAGTTGAAATTTATAACCCGTTTCACTCACTTGGACTGTTTAGTGTTATCGATCCGGATATGATCAACAGCATTGAGTTTTATAAAGGAGGATTTACTTCTGAATACAGTGGTAGAGTTTCTTCTGTTATGGATGTTATTTCAAAAGATGGAAATAAAAACAGGATTGGCTTTAAAGGAGGTCTTAGCTTTTTAACTGCCAAAGGCTTGCTTGAAGGCCCAATTCCCAATGGTTCATTTATGATTACAGGAAGAATGAGTTACAATAACGATGTGCTGAAAAATTTTTTTAATGAAGAAACAATTCCGATTGATTTTTATGATCTTTCCTTCAAGCTGAACTATTCGAGTGAAGATATTTTTGAAAATGCAAAGTTCGCAGCCTTTGGATTTTTATCAAATGATGATGTTGATTACGAAGACCCACTTCGCGAGCAGTTCAAATGGAACAACAATTTGTTTGGGTTCGAATGGCTGCAGATTTATGATGTGCCTTTGTTCTCACGGCTCGGTATTTCACTCAGCTCCTTTGAAGGTGAAGTTATCCCTAATCTCAGCAGCCTTAAACCTCGCTATAACGAAGTTAAAGACGCTACTATCACATTTGACATGAATGTGGTATATGAGAATCGTGATGAAATTGGTCTGGGATTAAAGTTAAAAACGGTTGATGCAAAATTCAGGCAGACGAATTATGTCGGAGTTCAAAGTAATTTAGAAAAGTTTGCCGGCAACCTAAGTCTGTATGGTAAATATAAATTTTTGCAGTGGAAAAATTTCGGGTTGGATGCTGGTACCAGATACAATATTACCGGATTAAGCAGCCAGGGCGGCGGTTTTTTTGAACCGCGTATAAGTATGACTTACAGGTTCCTTCCTTCTGTAGCATTCCAGGCTGCATGGGGAATTTATCAGCAAGAAATGTTAACTGTTTCTGACGAGAGTGAGATTATTTCAATCTTTGATCCATGGATAATTACTCCCGATTATTTAAATCCGGCAAGATCAATTCATTATATAGCTGGATTTGATTTCGATTTAAACCGAGATATTCATTTTTCCGTCGAAGGTTATTATAAAATTATTCATTACATCCCTATTGTTAATGATAAGAAATTCACAACCTCTGACCCCGATCTTTTATCCGGCACGGGTGAATCTTATGGCTCCGAGTTTTCGCTTAACTATAGTTTGGATCCACTTAATGTCACAACCTCATACGCACTAAGCTGGGCTTATAAAGAAGTTGATGATTGGCTATACTATCCAAAATATGATGCAAGGCACGCAGCTAATATTATTATTGAGTTCAATATCGGTAATGGATGGATTGCCAGTTCAATCTGGAATTTTACTTCGGGTTACCCGTTTACTGAGATGATAGGATTTTATGACAAATATTTTCTCACCAACATTTATGCGAGCGGGCAGGGCAGTGGAGAATTTAATCCTTACACTTATCTGGGCGATAAAAACATCGGAAGACTTCCGGCATATCATCGTCTTGATCTGAGTCTTTTAAAGAGATTAAATCTTTATTCAGCCAATATAGAGCTTGGTGTGAGCGCAATAAATGTTTATGACAGAGCGAATATTTTTTACTTTGATCGTGACACAGGTGATATAGTGAATATGCTGCCGTTCCTTGTAACTGGTACTTTGAAGGTGGAATTATGAAAGCTTTAAAGACCATATTCTTGATTTTAACTGGATTGGTTTTCATTTCCTGCGAGGAAGATTTTAATCCTTACGGTGATTACTTTGATAGATATGCCTTCACTTGTATTCTAAAAAGTGATCAGAACTATCAGACTGCAACTTTACTCAGAAGCTATAGACCTGATGGTTATGATCCAATCACTTATACTGAAGATCCATCTGTGATTGGTGCTGATATCCGTATCTGGTATAATGATTCTGTTTTTGTTTTCAGGGATACATCTGTGGCAAGAGTTGATACTTCCAGGTATAAATCTCCATTTAGCTATTATTACAACAATAAATTTAGAGTCGGTAATAGAAAAACTATCGAGTTAGAAGTGCTACTTCCAAATGGAAAAAGACTTCGTTCAACTTCTGTAACTCCGGGACAAATAAATTATAATAATCAGAGCGATGTAATAATTCCTGCTGGAGGAAAATCAAGCGTTCAGATTATCTGGAATACATTAGATAACGGAACTTTCTTCGCTCCAAGAATGGCTATCCGATACAAACAAAATATTAACGGTGCAATTGTAGAGAAGACTAAAGATGTTCCATATAAATATGTTAACCAGGGAGGTAGTCAGGTACCGGTTTACCCTGCGCCATCTGCTTCAGCAACAATTGTTTATGATCTGTCAGCAATTACGAAAATCCTTGAGGAGATTTCAGCGGGGGATCCAAATAAACAAAATTATTCTGTCTATCAAAAGATAATTTTTTCAGTTGCTGCTCTTGATTTACCAACCTCCCGATACATATCCTCAACCGGAGGAACGATAGATGATTTAACTGTTAGTGTTGATGTTGCTGATTACACAAACATTGAAGGCGGATTTGGTTTGTTTGGTTCTTATTCGAAAAGCGATTATATGAGACTAAGATTTATGCAAAATTATATTGAGTCCTTTGGTTACAATTTTATTTTAGAAAATTGAAACGTCTAATGAAAAATATTGATAAAATAAATTTCGGATTAACTCTTTTAACTTTATGCTTTTGGATGGTATTAATATTTGCTGGATGCGATAAGGAAGTATCACGATCGCCTGTTGAATCGGAAGCACCTAAAGGTTTTCTATACATTAATTCGATCCCAAATGGTTTTACAATTTTTCAGGATGGCAAAAATACAGGAAGACTAACACCTGATAGCATTTCTTACATCGAAGGTGGTGTTTATGAAATCACACTCAAGAAAAAATATTTCAAAGATACGTCGCTTGTTGTCACGCTAGCTGAAGATGAAAAATTGAATGTGGTTGTAGATATCACTTCTAACCCTTCGATGTATGGTAACCTATCGCTTCAAACTGCTCCTGCCGGTGCCGAAATAATTATAAATGATTCAGCAACAGGCAGAATCACACCTTCTACACTATTTGGTTTATTTCCAGGAGAATATAATGTCAAGTTCAAGTTACTAAATTATAGGGGTGAAAAAATTATTGCTGTGGTTCAGAGCAGTAAAACTAATAACTATAGTCAGGAGCTTCGCGATACCTCAGTTTGGGTTGATTACCAGATTTTTAATTCGGGAATTCAATCTAATTCTTTAACTGCTATTGCAATAGATAATAATAACATAAAATGGATTGGATCGCTTGCTAACGGGCTTATCAGGTTTGATGAATTAAGCTTCACAAATTATAACTCGTTCAATTCCGCTATTCCTTCCAATATTATTTATTGTGTTTCAGTTGATAAACTAAACAATGTATGGGTCGGAACAGACAAAGGTATCGGAGTATTTAATGGCAGCAGCTGGATGACCTATGATGTAAATAATTCAGGTCTTTCATCAAATTATATAAACATTATAAAGTTTGATGAGTCCGGAAATACCTGGATAGGTACATCTGCAAACCTTGTGAAATTCGATGGAGTTAACTGGACTCTTTACAATGATACTTCGGGAGTAGACTGGATTGAAGATTTTTTTGTTGAAGAGCAGAATAAAATATGGTTGGGAACAAAATCGAACGGCATTTTCATTTTGCAGGATTATGTATACAATGAATTTTCAAGGACGCAGTACAACTACCCCTCTTATTCAATTAGCTCAATGTCGCTGGATCAATCCGGAAATTTGTGGTTCTGTTTTTTACCGGATACTTCCGGAAGAGGCGCCGTTTCTTACTGGGATGGAGGCAGCTTCACTAATTTCTTTATCGGAACTCAGCAGAATAGTATAAAAAATATATTTATTGATGAACAAAATTTTAAATGGATTGCAACCTCAGAAGGTCTTGTAGTTTTTGATGCTCAGAATAATAAAACTGTTTACACAACAAATAATTCACTGATTAGTTCGAATAACATCATCTCATCTGTTCGGGATGCAAATGGAATCGTTTGGATAACCACGTTTGCCAGTGGACTGAACAAATTCAAACCTCCCAGATAAATTTATTTTTCCAATAGGAAAATGTGACCAATCATTGGAACTTTCCAATTACTTACTGGAGAAAATATTTTCCAATTGTTTCTTCAATTCTTCTTTTGCTGGTTGTGCTTGTTTGAAAATCAAATCGGCTTTTACAAAATCAAAAACTCTCACATCATAAATTTCTGGTCGGATATAAATATCCGGCTTAAGAAATTTTAA
>JACAFA010000059.1 GCA_013388525.1 Ignavibacteriaceae bacterium
ATTTTGTAATCATATAGAATCGTATTCAGCTCAAAACCAAATTTTACGAGACCGAGCACATTGCCCTTCATAAAAAGTCTGTAATCGACCGGCATATAAATATCATCATAGCTTGCGAACTGTTGAAAGATGCTTATGGTGTCAAAGATACCACCGATATTTGCTGCACGGTTCAACTCAAGTTCAACCTGTATGAGTTCATAAGTGCTGTCGTTTATAAAAATGCTTCCCTGAAATCCGGGATCGTCAGAGCTTTCCGTTTTAAGAAATATTCTGTACACCTTTCTGTCATTCTTTAACACCATTCCTTCGATGTAGTAGTAATAATAATCCAACGCATCATCGGCAATTGGTCCGGGAATTCTTCCTCCAAAAAATCTGATGTCATCTTCATAAAAATTCTGAATTAACCTTCCGCCGGTAACCGTGTTTATTGTGGGAGGAAAGTTCGCACTCTGTTTCCTTGCAATTATAACGTCTTTATACTGATCTGGCTTTTTGAAGTAACCTTTGCTCTGATTTTCAAGCAGTCCTGTAATTTTCAAATCAACTGAATCATCATCACCGCCAACTCCTGCTGAAACAGTTCTTCCTCTCGCACTTATTTCATCTGTAGTTCTTACAAGCCCTTTTGTGTATGCTTCGAATTCATAAGAATTCAGTTTTGCATTTCTCTCTTTCTTTTTCCCGATTGCTTTACGAATTATTTCCAGTGCCGGATTTTCACCGGGCTTTATTACAATTTCAGGCAGAAGAATTTCTGTTTTCCTGAGCGTGAATTCAATTCCGGTTATGTTACTCATCAAATCAATTTTAATAGTATCAGAATAATATCCGATGTAAGAAGCAACGAGTGAATAATTTCCGGGAGCCAACTTTAATTCATAATCACCATTTGTATTTGCGGCTGTTCCAAGTGTGGTATTTATAACACGAATATTAGCATAAGACAGCGCTTCACCTGATTGTTTATCTGTTATTCTGCCTGATATTGTGAAAGTTTGTGAGAACAAGTTATCATAGATTAGAAAAAAAGCTAAAAGTAAGTAAGTG
This sequence comes from Ignavibacteriaceae bacterium, assembly GCA_013388525.1. Next base: position 1,054 of record JACAFA010000059.1, read on the forward strand.
ATTTTCATACAGAAATTGATTGTGATAATTATTTAAAGTTACTCAAAAGCTTAATTAGTATTAAGAGAAATTTTGGTGTTATAATAATACAGGTAATCTATTTATCTTTTCAAAAGTAAAATAATATTTTGTTACCGAGATGAAGTATAAAAAAATCATTTTGCTGTTGTTTATATTTTCCTTTTCAGGAATCACACTTCCACAAGGAGAAGTTACAACGGAAACAGACCCTGTAAACATAACGGCAATGGCTGTTATAAATAAATATATCTACGCAATCGGTGGAACAGATAAATTTAAGAGCGTTATGGACAGAACAACGGTTATGACCGGCACAGCAATGGGTCAGCCGATTGATATTGTTATAAAACAAAAATTTCCGGATAAACTTTTCCAGGAGCTGAAAGCCGGTGAAGTAAAACAGCTTCTTTATTACAGCAACGGAAAAGGAGCTATGGTAATCGGTACAGAAAAAACTGAGATAGAAAAAAAAGAACTTGAACGTCTTATGATGGATGCAACAATGCAGCTTCTGCTTGACCCTGAAAAGTATGGTGTTAAATCAGAATATCTCGGTGTTGAATGTTTAGATAGTATTGATTGCTATGCCATAAAACTGGTTCTTCCTTCCGGAATTCGCTGGTTCCAATACTACAATGTCGAAACCGGATTAAAGTATAAAGAGACAAAAGAAATTCA
>JACAFA010000003.1 GCA_013388525.1 Ignavibacteriaceae bacterium
AATTTGGGCAGCGCGGTATCCGCTCGAATGTTGTTGCACCGGGAGCTATTGAGACTGATTTTAATAACGCAGCAATAAGAAATAATCCTCAACTGAAAAGTTATCTTGCAAGTCAAACTGCATTGGGTCGGGTTGGTAATGCGGATGACATTGGTGGAGTGGTTGCATTCCTTTGCACAGAAGAAGCAAAATGGATAAATGCTCAAAGAATTGAAGTATCGGGCGGTATGTTTTTATAGACAATTATGAAAATTATATTATTTACTCGATTCAATAATTTTTACAAAAATTTATTTAAAAGTTTCTGCAAATTCATTTATCTTTAAATAGAAAATCTGTTATTGACTGAGTAGATAACTAACTTATAATTTAATATTCCTATTCGACTTAATATTTACATCAGTTTTTCCTTCCCTGCTAATTAGATTATTGTCCAAAGATTAAATAATAATAAAGAGGCTTCAATGAAAGACAAATTAATATTACTTATAGTTTTTACTCAAATATTAGTAAATTGGGCAATTGCACAGGATATTGGAACGGGAATATCTAATCACAGCATAGTTAAAAGATTTGACGGAAAATTATTTACCTGGGGATGGAATTATTTTGGTCAGCTTGGTAACGGACAGAACACAAACAAAAATAATCCTGTGCTTGTTGATACAAACGGAGTATTAAGTGGAAAAACTATAATAACAGTAGCCGTTGGAGCAGCTCATAATTTAGCACTCTCATCTGATGGAATGGTTTATTCCTGGGGTGCTAACCTTTATGGTGGCCTCGGTATTGGTAATAATATAGACATTAATGTGCCTGTTGCAGTTTATACTGGTGGAGTTTTAAGTGGTAAATCAATTATAAAAATATCAGCTGGTAGTGGTTATTCTATAGTTGTGGCTTCTGATGGAACTGTTTATACATGGGGCCAAAATACTTATGGAGAACTTGGTAACGGTACAAGTGGTTCTAACGCCTGGAAAAATGTTCCTGTTGTCGTTGATATGAATGGTGTGTTAAGTGGTAAAAATATAACTGAGGTTGCTGGAGGACAAAACCACAGTATTGCATTGGCTTCTGACGGCACTGTTTATACCTGGGGGAATAACAGCTTTGGTCAACTTGGTGATGGAAGTAATATAAATAGTTCTGTTCCTGTTGCAGTAAATACAAGCGGAGTATTGAGTGGAAAAACCGTTATACAAGTAGCCGCAGGATATTATCATAGTTTAGCATTGACTTCCGACGGAAACACTTATTCCTGGGGACGGAATGATTATGGACAGCTTGGTAATGGAAACACAGGAACAAATAGAAATTTACCGGTAGCTGTTTCAACCAGTGGATTATTGAATGGAAAAACAATTACAAAAATTGCAGCAGGTGCTTTTCACAATTTAGTATTAACTTCTGATGGTGAACTTTACACCTGGGGGTTTAATGAATATGGGCAGCTTGGCAATGGAAATACAGGAACAAACAGTAACATTCCAGTAGCTGTTTCAACCAGCGGAGTGATGAATGGCAAATCTATAACTCAGCTCGGAACAGGTTTTGACCATTGCTTAGCAATAGCCTCCGATGGAACACTTTTTAGCTGGGGCAATAACACTTATGGCGAGCTTGGAAATGGAAACAATACACATAGTAATGTTCCGGTACAAGTTAATCAGAGCGTAATTGGTTTATTACCTGTTGATGAGCTCTCACCAACTTTATTCAGTTATGAACTATCACAAAATTATCCGAATCCATTTAATCCTATTACAAATATACGCTTTACGCTTCCACACAGAGATTATATAACATTAAAAGTATACGATATTTTAGGCACATTAGTTGAGATATTATTAAATGGAGAATTGAATGAAGGTGAGCACACTGTAACATTTAATGCAAAGGATTTGACTACTGGAATTTATTTCTACCAAATGAAAACCAAGGAATATCTGGAAACAAAAAAAATGATCCTGATGAAGTAAAAAAATAAGGAAAACAGAAATTGAAAAGACTGATTTACCTTATAAGTTTTATGATTTGCTTACAGATAACTGAAGCACAGACAGTTCCCTACAATATGCAAGGGCTATATGACTCATTACAGTTGAAATTGGAGGATATTCATAACACACTCGGCACAATGTGGAATGGTCAGGAATATTGCACTAAATATAGCTCGGGCTTGTTGGTTGCAAACAGTAATCTCGGATATGAATTATTGAATGATCCGGATTTGATGTATAAAGTCTGGCTGATGCTTAGTGCTCTTGATTCTCTTCAAGTCAAAGCTGTTTCGGTTTCATTAAATTATCCATTACTTGTTGATGGATTTCCAAACAAATCTGCCTATCTCGATATATACAAAAATATTCTTCAAATTATCCGGAGTGAAGGATTTGAAGTAATTATCAGTTGTCAGACAACATTTATAGACACAGTATTTGGTAATCCGCAGCTCACTAATGATGTTCTGCAATTTTATAACGGCTTAAACAGCTATCGTTACAAGACAGAAAAAAAACAAATGATACAAACTGTTATAGACTCGCTGCAACCTGACTATCTGACAGTTGAGATGGAACCAAAAACTATGGAAGCTAACACTCTTGGTTTAGTTAATTTTTCCGTGGATAGTGTTACGGGCTATGTACAATTTTATCTTAACGGGCTGAACCGACGAAATGTGAAGATAGGTGCAGGTGCAGGCAGCTGGGATAATCTGAATTACTTTCAAAGTTATGCAACGCAGACTAATCTGGATTACATTGATATACACTTATATCCGATTAATTTCGATTTTTATCTTAACCGATTATTCTATATTGACTCACTTGCGGACGCCAATAACAAAAAGCTTGTTCTTGGAGAAGCATGGCTCTATAAAGTAGGGGATAATGAGTTGGACTCATCAAGTATTGCACAGGCATCTCAAATTTTTTCGAGGGATGCTTTCAGCTTTTGGATTCCGCTCGATTCTTTGTTTATCAAAACTCTTGTACTTGCTTCACATATAAATCAAATTGAACTTTCGAATCCTTTCTGGATGCGTAACTTTTTTGGATATTTAACTTATGATTCAATTCAACATTATAACGCATCCCCTTCTGTAATTTTTAATCAATTGAATCAGACTGCTGCACCAAACATTGTTACTAAAACATTTTCCAGAACAGGCTGGGTTTATTACAATCTTATTAAGGATATTTGTTCATCCACCGGAATTGATGAAGGAAGGAATGAATTACCAGGAGAATTTCAACTTTATCAAAACTACCCGAACCCATTTAATCCTGCTACAATAATAAGTTGGCAGTCGCCTGTCAGCAGTCATCAAACATTAAAGATTTATGATGTGCTTGGCAATGAAGTTGCAACATTAGTTAATGAATTTCTTCCGGCAGGAATTTATGAAGCTGAATTCAATGCGTCTGGTTTAGCAAGCGGATTGTATCTGTATCGATTGCAGACTGTAGGTTTTGTTGAAACAAAGAAGATGATTTTGATGAAATAGCAACAAACTAATTTTTTAGAAGAAATAAACACAAGCCGTGGTAGAAATATCACGGCTTTTTATTTCTTCATAATCCAGCGTATGTCCCCCAGATGCAGGGCGTTTTTAATTATTCGAACTTGTTTTATAAATCTAAACACTCCAAAGAAATTAATTTGCATTAGTTAGGAGTCCTAACTATATTTGTCCCGCAAACATTTATCATTAATACTAAAGGAGTACAAAATGGAACAAATCAAGGGTTATGATTATGGCAAACCTACCTTAGAGCAATCACCTGTTACAATGCAGGACTTGGCTCTGCTAAAGAAAACGCTTTTGTGGTCTGATGACGACGACCGCTTCCTGAAAATGGCGGGCGATGTTCTGAAAGATCAAACTAATGAAGTGCTGGATTTGTGGTATGGCTATGTCGGCGGTAACGAACATTTGGTGCATTACTTCACAAAAGACGGACAACCAAATATGGATTATCTTACCGCCGTAAGAGCAAGATTCGGACAGTGGATTATTGATTTATGTACAAAACCTTATGATCAGAATTGGCTGAATTATCAGCACGAAATAGCATTAAGACATCACAGCACAAAAAAGAATAAAACAGATGGTGTTGATGCTGTTCCCATCATTCATTACCGGTATATGACTGCTTTCATTTATCCAATTACTGCGACGATAAAATCTTTTCTTGGCAAAAAAGGACACTCTCAACCCGATATTGAAGGTATGCATAATGCCTGGTTTAAAGCAGTGACCCTCACGGTTATTCTGTGGACTTATCCATATATTAATAAAGGCGAATTCTGAGAAGGAATAAACATTAATAATCGGATTAGCCGGATCATATTATAATAAATAGTGTCCGGCTGGTCCTTCTTTATTCTTGTGGTTGAAACAATAAAATGTGGAGTAAAAGAAATAATTATTTCATAGTTTCGTTCAATAAATATTTTTAAATAATTTGAGATAAATGAAAGCAGCGGTTTGGGATTCGTATATAAAAAAAGACAATGGCAATATTTTGCACTTTGATGTTGTTGTGCCCGAAAGCAGAAGCGAATCAGCAATAGACTATAAATACGCATATGAGTATTTGAAATCAAAAGGTGTTAACAGCGCGGAAATCAATGTAACGAATTGTCAGTTTTGTCACATTGAAATCCTGACAGAGAAGATGATGTCCGATATTGAATCAAAAGGATTTTATATAATTGAAATGGATGAAATCGCTTCTGAACTGCCTGATAACCCAACGCGGAGAGAAATGATTTTGTTTTTACGTGCGCATTACGATGAATATAGATATGCAAACTTCAGAAATAAAAGCGATAATCAGATTATGCAAATTATTCAGGAACTAAACATCCCGAAAATGTTATGAAAAAATCCGTATTTGATTTAGATAATCAAAACACAAGCGTTGAAAGCAGAATTGTTGCTTCGCTGGAAAGAATATCCCAGGCATTCAGAGTGCTATTATGGCAGGAAAGTATCGAGCATTCTTTAAGTCCTATACAGGTGCAGGTATTAATTTTTTTATTACATCATAGTGAAGAAAAAAGAAAAGTCGGTTATCTTGCTGATGAATTTAATATGACGAAAGCCACAATCAGTGATACAATTAAAGCTCTTGAACAGAAGAAATTGATAAAGAAAGAATATGACCCCAGGGATACAAGAAGTTTTGTTATCCATCTAACCGCCAAAGGAAAAAACATTGCTAATAAAACAGCCCTGTTTGCCCAGCAGCTTCTAAGCCCTGTTGAAAAACTGCACAATGACGATAAGCAGAATCTTCTTTTGAGTTTAATTGAGATAATTCGCCATTTAAATGAAACGGGGCTAATAACTATACAGCGAATGTGTTTTACCTGTTCTTATTATAAAACTTCCGACAACGGGCAGAAACATTTTTGCAAATTATTAAATCAGGAATTAAAAAGAACAGAGCTAAGAGTTGATTGTCCCGAACATATATTTGCAGAACATCCGGGTTAAAATTTCTCTGCTTTCATAAAAACTCTTTTACAATTTTTTATTGATTCTTACTTTTAAACCTCTTCTCTTCTTTTGAGCGCAGAGAAAGGTGTTTTGTTTTTCTTCCACTAACTCTATTACGCCACATCTTAAAACTTGAAGGTTTTATTTCTCTTCTCATAATTTCCCGCACTTTGTTCTCTTTCAAACCAAACTGAAGTTCAATTGCTTCAAAAGGAGTTCGGTCTTCCCAAGCCATTTCTATTATTCGGGATATGTCTTCTAAGGAAAAGTTTTTCATTTATATTTCTTTTGGTTCAATTCCGGGTTTTGCATAAGATAATCTTGCAATTCTTTTTGTATCGTGGTAACCATCCAATCCACTGATTGCAATTGTTCCGGCTTTTTCAATATCAACAAAGCCATCTCCACCAACAGTATCATCAGGTAGAATTACTTCGAGGATTTCTCCAACTATAAAAATTGTCCCATTAAATTTTATTTCAAGCTCTTCAACAAAACGACAGCCAATTTTTATTTGGGATTCTTTTACATAAGGAGCCTTAATTGTGTCTCTGTACTCCGGTGTTAAACGGCACTCGTCAAATTCTGAAACATCTTTATCATATCTTGCAGAAGTTTGATGTGCCTTCTTAAAAATCTCTTTGTTAATATGATTTATTGTAAAATAATTTGTTTCTTTTATGTTATTGTATGTGTGTCTTTCAACAGAGACCGGACGCATTAAAAATCCAATTGCCGGCGGGTTTGCACCAACGTGAATCACAGAACTAAATATCGCAAGATTAGTTTTTCCTTCTTTTGAAATTGTGCCGATTAAGTTTGCACTTTTAAAGCCAGAAAGCGAGTTAACAAAGTTAGTTCTGTAAAGTTTTTCAAAACCCATTATTTCTTTTTTATTAATATTCATAAAAACCTCTTAATCAGTAATTCCGATGTATCGCTGATGTCAATTTTAGGGAACATTTTTTTCTCTGTTTGGTAGACTCTCTAATTCAAGGACGACCCTTTAACCATTTTTACTTTAAACGCTTATCTACCATTTTAAGTTCATATAGTAAATAAACTTCTCAAATGAAAAGATGTTGTAGAATTTTATTTGTCGCACGAGCCTCGATTTTCAAGAAGTGGATGGACAAGCAGTAATAATTAAAATCTATTTAAAAGATTTATTATCCTCTGCATAAAAACTTCAAGCTTATACCGGGCATAATTATTTAATAATGAAGAAAGTATTTTTATTATTTTGTGAGTAAAAATTTTTTATTTAGTTAAGTATGGATGACAAAAGAAAATCCGAAGATGGTTTTATTCCGCAACACGGCGGATATAAAAAGCTATTAACCTTTAAGAAAGCGGAGATAATTTACGATGGTACTGTTTACTTCTGTAATAAATTTCTAAAAAAAAACCAGATCGAACAATTGATCAAATGATTCAGGCTGCGAGATCCGGAAAGCAAAATATTGCAGAGGCAAGTATGGCTTCAGCAACATCCAAGGAAATGGAATTAAAACTTACAAATGTCGCCCGCGCAAGTTTAGAAGAGTTGTTGATTGATTATCAGGATTTTTTAAGAACAAGAGGTTTTAAAGAATGGGGGAAAGATCACAAGTATGTCAACAGACTAAGAGAATTGAACAGAACACCAAATGCTAATTATGAAACTTTCAGGAAAGGTATAGAAAACCCCAACCCAGAAATTAGTGCTAATGTTTTAATTGGTTTAATTAAAATTACCTCATACTTGTTAAGCCGGCAGCTACAAAGATTAGAGAAAGACTTTATTAAAGAGGGTGGATTAAGAGAGAAGATGACGAGAGCAAGAATTAATCATAGAAAAAAAGGACAATAGGGACAGATGAGACTGGAAAGTCTCACTTGTCCCAAGTGTCCCAAGACTCTAAGAGCATTAAGATAAAACCATTCCATTTATTCCATCTTCAGGAGAAATTGGTGTGAAGTTAAACCTCTTATTAAACTTACTGCTATTGAAGAAATAATCTTGTTTGAATTGATAACCAACATCCTGCAATTCTTTTAGTATCGGGACGAAGATTCCCAAAACACTGATCATCCATTCCGGCATTGTTTGAATTTTCTTTAGCTTGTTCATCGCATTCATCATCAATTCAATCCATTGTCTGTTAGTAAGTTTTTGATCGGTTGTTGGTAAATGCCAAACCTGATTATAAGCTCCGGGAGTGTTGCCAAGCAGTGTGACTGCTTTGCCAATGTCTTTACTGTAGATGAAATTATGTATAACATCAAGCTTACCAAGCCACTGCGGATTTTTATTGTTGACGAGTTTTAAATAAACCGTTTGATAAAGCATACTACCGATTACTTCCGGTCCGTAAAAATCCGGTGCGCGTGCAATGATTGCTTCAACTTTATTTTTTTCTACTGCATCCATCAGCATTTTTGCAATTTCTGCTCTTACTTTTCCTTTTTCTGAAATTGGATTGATCGGAGTATCTTCTGTCATATCAGACAGATACTTTGGATCATACATATAAACATTATCTACAAAAACTATTTTGGATTTGTGTTTGCTGCAAGTCTCAATCACATTGCGCATAAACTTTGGCCACAACCCGCGCCAGACTTTTATGCTGTAAGGAAATGCGATTGTAACATAAACAATTTCAGAACCTTCCACTGCTTTATCAAGCTGAGCAGGATCTGTCAAATCAGCTTTCATCAGTTGATCTGTTTCATTTGCTTTTTTGGGATTGCGGCTTACCACGCGAATATCTTTTGTGTAGTTTGATAACTCTCTTGTTATCTCAGTTCCTGCACCGCCGCCTGCGCCAAGTATTGTTTGCATTTTTGTTTTCCTCCTGATTTGTTTAATTAAAATTCTATCTTAATTCCACCAGCCGGAAGAAACTTCCACTGATAAATATAATCAACCTGTTGAGTTTTTTGATTCCATATAATCTGTTCAACATTTTCTATGTTCAGCACATTCTGAAAATCGAGATATGTTGTAAATGCCCAGCTAAACATTTCGAAACGATAATCTACTCTCATATCCAATCGCTGATAATCTTTATATCGAACACCATTGTATCTGGTAAAATCATAAATCGTCTGATTGAATTGTGCAGAAGCAGCTTCATCAAGCGGAGTATAAGGTCTGCCGCCCATAAATCTGTACTTTGCGGATACTTCAAAATTATTTGTAATCTTATAACCGAGTATTGCTGTTAAAACATTTTGATAATCAAAGCTGCTCGATCTTTCAATTCCATCAAGCGAAGTAAAGTTTATTTTCGAAAAAGAATAATTGAACATCCCGTACAAACCATTGGTTAATTTTTTCTGAATAAAAAATTCAACGCCTTTTGCATAGCCATCACTTGCGGGCAAGAGTGGCTCAAGTCCGAGTGTTTGATACTCGGCTCCAGCATTTGCATAAGTTACAGCCGGATTTAGTACACTATTCGGATAATCAGAATACTGTTTTTCAAAATATTCAACAGTTATTTTCAAATCACTTGAAGGATAGTATTCAATCCCGGTAACAAACTGTTCTGTTTTCATTTGCTTTAAATCTTTGTTCTGATCATATGCAACCAGCCACAACAAAGGCGGCGCCTGATGATAAATTCCATAAGCTGCGTTCAACTTTAAATTATCGAGAATATAGAATCCAGCAGAAGCCCTTGGAGAAATTGTTCCTTCGGCATTCAGATAACTGAAGTAATCGTATCGTAAACCAGCCATTAAATCTAATCTTGAAAAAAGATTTTTTGAATACTGTATGTAAGGTGAAAGCTTGTAAGCTTCTGCAACTGCGTCATAATTTAATTCCGGCAATGTGCTGCCATAAACATCAATTGTCTGTGCGCGGAAAATGG
>JACAFA010000134.1 GCA_013388525.1 Ignavibacteriaceae bacterium
GCCAAAGTTCCATGATAGTTCCTCAGTTGTTCTTGTGATTGAAATATTTTCCAAAGACGATCATTCCATCGCCTTTGGAATAAAAATCATTTATTTCAGAAATTATGCTGTAATTATTACGCATATAAAAATTTCTTGTAGCAGAGTAACTATCTTTAGAAGATGTCTCAGCCAGCAGCCACCTGCCGTTCATTTCACTTACAAAATTTTCTGCATGCTCTAAAAGTTTCTTTCCAATCCCTTTTTTTCCGTGTTCAGGATTGGTTACAATCCAGTAAAGATCATACACACCATCTGTTAATGGTCTTTTACCGGTGCAATGATAACCAAGAATCATGCCATCTTCCTCATAAACGAATATATTATAGTCCGTCTGCATCGGATTACTAGCTGCGATGTTCACAAGCTCCATCGCAATTTTAATTTCCTCATGACTAAAATTCGGCGTTGTACTTAAAATTCCTTCAATTACTTTTGCATCAGCCGGCTTTAGCCTTCGAATCATTTTTTTTCTTTCTGATTAATGCAAAGTTTGCAATTGTATAAAGTAAATCTTCGTAAGTAATTCCTGCAGCAGCAGCAGCACGGGCAAATCCTGAGTCTGAAGAAATATCCGGATTCGGATTCACTTCAATTACATAAGGAACGCCGTCATTACTTAATCTTATATCAACCCGCGCATAATCTCTGCAATTTATAGCATCATAAGAAGCCAGTGCTGTCATTTGAATTTTTTTTCTTAATCTTTCGGAAAGAGGAGCCGGACAAACAGGTTTGGTATGGTTGTAATAAACACTTCCCTCTGTCCATTTGCCGTCGTACGTAACTATGTTTGGAAATTCTTCCGGCAAACCGGTAAAGTTTATTTCCGAAATTGGAAGAACTCTGCCGCCAAGTATCGCAACATTAAGCTCTCTTCCCTGAATATATTCTTCAAGTATTACATCCTGGTTGTAAGTTTCTACCAGAAATGAGAATTGTTTTCTTAATTCTGTGTAATTTTTTACCACCGAGAACTCAGAAATACCGATGCTTGCATCTTCGTTCATCAATTTAAGAATCATCGGGTAGCGTAATTTTATTTCCCGCTCAGTAAATCTTTTCGTCTTCCTTAAAGTTCTGTGTTCGGGCGTTAATATCTCTTTTGATTTCAGAATTGCTTTTGTTCTCGCTTTGTTAAGGCAGTTGCCAAGAGTTATTGGTGAGCATCCGGTAATCTCATAACCCAGAAGTTCAAACAATCCTGCCATATAGGACTCGTAAGCTGATATTCCTTCTACCGATTCAACAAAGTTGTAAATTATATCCGGGTTAAGTGTGTTAATGTTATTAATAACCTTTTGCACATTTCTATCCACAGCAAGAGATTTAACATCAGTAAAATATTTTGATAAGGACTGCTCGACTTTCTTCAGTTCATTAAGAAAATTATTTTCTGAAAGATCATTTGCCTTTGCTGACTCATCATTCTTCTTTCCGTTGTAAACAGCAAACACACTCACCGGTGAATTATAGCAGATTAATATTTTAGCATTCTCTTTCATACGAGGTCATACCTTTTTGCTGCTGAATAAAGAACGCTTTGAATCATCTGGTTGTATGACATTCCTGCTGCACGGGCTGCTTTCGGAAAGCTCGAATTTTCATTTGGGTCCGGCATAATTCCCGGCAGCGGATTAATCTCAATGATATTTGGAACTCCGTTTTTATCCAGACGAATATCTATCCGGCTCCAATCTTTGCATCTCAGAACATTATAAGTTCTTAAAACAGTTTCCTTAATTTTATTTTCCAATTGAATATCCAGTCTTGCCGGACATTCAAACACATCGAACTCATTTTCTTTTGTGTCAAGAATCCACTTTGCTTCATAGGAGTAAAGCGGAATTACATCTTTAGGAAAATCTTCGTAACGGATTTCAATAATCGGAAGGATTTTTGTTTCCTCGCCGTTTCCCAGAACTGCAACCGTGAATTCTCTTCCCGGCAGAAATTCTTCAATTAATGCCGGCTGATTGTATGAAAACAAAATCCTGGCGACTTCATCCTCAAGCTCTTTGGTATTTTTTACAAATGATGAGGAAAAAATTCCTTTGCTCGAACCTTCCGATATTGGTTTTACTATTAATGGAAAATCGAAATTGGTATTCTTAATATCTTCCATCCGGTTTGCAACCAGAAACTTTGCATTAGGAATCTTGTGGTATGTAAGAATTTCCTTTGCCCGGGATTTATCCAGACAAATACCAAGTGTTAGTGCATCCGAACCCGAATAAGGAATCTGAAGCATCTCAAGTATTGCAGGTATATGAGACTCGCGGTTAACTCCGATAAGTCCTTCTGCAAAATTAAAAACGATATCAGGTTTTAACTCTTTAAGTTTTAGGTAAGCATCGTTGTTGGCTTCTATTAATGTTACATTGTGAATTTCAGCGATTGCATCTCTGACAGCGTTTACAGTTTCCCATGTATCCCATTCTGCATAGGTATCTACTGCCGGTTGAAATTCATGTTGAGGAGAATTTTGAACAGGAGGGACTTCTTCGAGGAAAGTTTCACTCTCCGGTTTTACGTTGAATGTTACAGCAACATCTAAACGTACATTAAACCTTGGTGATAAAATAATTTCTCCTTAAAAATTTTTTTCTTCTTGTCGCTCCAAATATAATCTTTATAAATAATTTGTCAACATGTTTTAAAAAGTTTTTTAAAAATTTTTTTTCATGGAAATTTTCATGAACTGGACGAGTGAAGAAAAATTTTTTTATCAACTCATCATCTGTGCCTGCAAAAATTTCTGAGCATGCGTGAAATATTTTTCTGAAGATTTTCTTTAACGAGAAGAAAAATTTCCGGAGAGAGAGAAAAAATTTTCAGGCTATCTTTGCGTACTGAAGGTTGTCTGAATAATGTTTGATAAGATTTTTTCTGACTACACTATTAGATGGTGAATCAAGAGAAGGGTCTTTATTTATAAGGTCGAACGCAATGTTCTTTGTTAAGCTGATCAGA
>JACAFA010000023.1 GCA_013388525.1 Ignavibacteriaceae bacterium
CTCTGGGAATACAAGAAAAGTTACGCCCGTCAATTAATTAAAAAGCGAATTAACACCGATTACCTTCCCGGGATAAAAATCCCAAAAGAAATTTTAATCACTCCCGACATTGAAGAAGCTTCCGATGACAAAAATCTGATAGTACTTGCGGTCCCTTCACAATTTCTAAGAGGTGTTGTTAAAAAAATAAATTACCACCGGATTGAAGATGCGATACTTGTTAGTGTTTCGAAAGGAATTGAAAAAAAATCTTTAATGACAATGTCACAAATGTTGAAAGATGTTTTTCCGCATATTAATGAAAATCAGATAGGAGTAATATCAGGTCCAAGCCACGCCGAAGAAGTCAGCCAAAGAATACCAACCGCTGTAGTTGCCGCATCTTCAGACATCGAAACTTCAAAAGCGATACAAGCTGCATTTATGACATCTTATTTCAGAGTGTACGCTTCGACAGATATTCTGGGAGTTGAACTCGGCGGTGCATTTAAAAATATTATTGCAATTGGTGCCGGAATAATAGATGGTGCCGGGTTTGGCGATAATACCAAAGCTGCTATTATGACACGTGGAGTTGCTGAAATTTCCAGACTTGGTTTAGCTATGGGTGCAAGACCGGAAACTTTTGCCGGACTTTCAGGAATGGGAGATTTGATTGTTACCTGTATGAGCCGACACAGCCGAAACAGGTATGTTGGCGAACAAATTGGAAGAGGAAAAAAGCTAAAGGATGTTTTAAAGTCGATGGAACAGGTTGCTGAAGGAGTCGAAACTACTCGTTCTGCAAAACAATTGGCTGCTAAAAAAGGTATTGAAACTCCGATTACAAACGAAGTTTATAAAATTCTCTTCGAAGATAAAGACCCGGTTAAAGCAACTACAGACCTGATGACGAGAGATATGAAAACGGAATAATTATTTTACTCTGTTACTCTTCCACCTGGCAGCGAGATTCCTTTAATTTTCCTGAAAAGTGATACTGCAAACGAATCTGTCATACCCGAAACAAAGTCGATGATTTTTAATAAACGCAGGTAAAGATCATCGGGTATATCATTTGTTATTCTTCCCGGAAGAAGTGCAAAAACAGATTTATTCTTTGCAGATATTTTTTCAAGATACGCTTCATTGTATGCGCTGATGAAAGTATCAAGTAAACCACCAAGAACCTCGTAGCCTGCGACTTCTCTTTCAACAACGCTGCGTGATTTGTAAATCTTAACTATCGAAATGTCTTTAATATGTTTTAAAGCTTCTGCTCGTTTGATTTCACAGATGAGTTCGTTTTCATACTTTCCTGTTAAAATATTTTTTTCTTCATCCAGAAAAACTTTTGCGATTTCATATACAAGTTCGTTAATTGCAACTGCCCGTAAATATCCAATTCTGTCTTTTTCATCTTTATCCCGGTAATCCTTCAAACTCTGTCTAGAAACTAATGGACGTAATAGTTCTTCAGATTCTTTGAATGAAATCAAACCAAGTCTGAACCCATCTTCAAGGTCCATAACTCTGTAGCAAATATCGTCTGCAGCTTCAACAAGAAATGCAAGCGGATGACGACACCACCAATAAGCTTGTTCACTCCTGATACTATCAAGACCGGCTGCAGCAGCAACTTCTTTAAAAATATTTTTTTCTGCCTGAAAGAATCCATATTTCCTGTAGGCTTTATTTTGCAAAGATTTATTTTGATTTTTAATAAGTGATTCTCTTGGATACTTAGTTACTGCTGCAAGAGTTGCGTAAGTAAGGTTTAATCCGCCTTTTACTTTTGGATTCTGAAGTTTTGTAATTATTCTGAATCCCTGTGCATTGCCTTCATACTTAATCAGATCAGTCCACTTTTTTTCATCTTTAATTTTTGATTTGAATTTTTGTCCGTTGCCACTTCGGAAATATTCCGCGATAGCATCTTCACCTGAATGACCAAACGGAGGATTGCCTATATCGTGAGCAAGGCAGGCTGCAGCAACAATTTCCCCGAAATGAAATTTCGTAAACCTGCTTTGAAGTAAAGGATTTCTTTTGATGACCGTCTCACCAACAAGATTACCGAGCGATCTGCCAACACAGGAAACTTCCAGACTGTGAGTTAATCTTGTATGAACAAAATCACTTTCGGGCAAAGGGAAAACCTGGGTTTTATCCTGCAGTCTTCTGAATGCCGGTGAAAAGACTATTCTGTCAAAATCTTTCTGGAATTCACTTCTTCCATCCTGAAGCTTTTGTTTAGGCTGGCTCCTGTCGCCAAGCCGTGAATCCGTTAAAAGTTTTTCCCAATCCAAATTTTATTTCCTTCCTGAATTTCTTTTCTAAAATTAAATATAATTTTTCAGAAAGACTTAAATTGATTTTTTTGAGTTTAGCTTAAGCTTAGATTATTTTTCTATTGATGAAATCTGTTTCAAAGAACTCACTAGATGATTCTGTTCAATATCTAAAGTCTGTCGGACCCAAACGAGCAGAATCATTTTCAAAAATCGGAATTAGAACAATTCATGATTTACTGTTCTATTTTCCTTCCCGTCATCTTGATAGAACAACAGTTCTGACTGCAGCTAAGGCTTATGGTTATCTGATGAACGGTTATGATGGAGAACTGACTGTGATCGGAAAAGTTTTTGAGAAGGAAAAGAAACGATTTGGTAAGAAGGAAATACTAAAAGTTCAGTTCAGAGATGAAACGGGTTTTTTTGAATGTGTCTGGTTTCAGGGAACAAAATATTTTTATTCCGTCTTTAATGAAGGGGATGTTTTCGCCATCTCATCGAAACCGGATAAATCAAAATATGGTGCGTTACAGTTTATCCATCCTGATTTTGACAGGATAAGCGAAGAAGAGGAGAAAAGCTTTCTGCATACCGGAAAGATTATTCCTTTTTACAGGATTCCAAAAGAACTTAGGTCAGGAAATATTGGCGATTTAAGTTTAAGAAGAATAATCAGTCTTGCAGTAGAAAATTACGTCAGTCTTATTGAAGAAACACTTCCTGAAGAAATCATCGTTCAAAATAATTTATTGAGTATTCCAGAAGCTGTAAGAAATTATCATTTTCCCGAGTCAACAGAAAAGTTAAATCTTGCCCGAAGGAGATTTAAGTTCGAAGAACTTTTCTATCTTGAACTTCTGGTTGCATTGCGAAAACTAAATTATCGGAGTAAACTCACCGGTAATAAGATGAGCATCAAAACAAATCTCGTCCGGAATTTCCTGAAAACACTTCCATTTGAATTAACAAAGTCTCAGTTAAAAGTACTGAGTGAAATAAAGAACGACCTCCTTTCTGATAAACCAATGAACCGGCTTCTGCAGGGAGATGTTGGAAGCGGAAAAACAATCGTTGCATTAATTGCAATGCTTATTGCAGTTGATAATGGATTTCAGGCAGCGATAATGGCACCAACAGAAATTCTGGCTGATCAGCATGCAAAAAATATTTCAGTAATGATGAAAAAGCTCCGGGAAAATTTTCCTGAAAGAGAAATTAGAGTCTCGCTTCTTCTGGGCGGTCAAAAAAAATCTGAAAGAGAAAAAAGACTGCAGGAAATTGAACTTCAGGAAGCTGACATTATCGTTGGAACTCACGCTCTCTTTGAAGAAAAAGTGAATTACAAAAATCTTGGCTTGGTAGTGATTGATGAGCAGCACCGTTTTGGTGTAAGACAGCGGGCAAAACTTCAGAGTAAGGGAAAAACTCCGGAAGTTCTTGTGATGAGCGCAACTCCGATTCCACGAACTATCTCTATGACTATTTACGGAGATCTTGATGTTTCTGTAATTGATGAAATGCCAAAGAACAGGAAGCCGATTAAGACAGTACTTCGCGGTGAGAACAAACTTCCTGAGATTTTTAAATTTATTACAGATAAACAAAAAGCAGGCTACCAGACTTTTATTGTCTATCCTCTTGTTGAAGAATCCGATAAGCTGGAATTAAAAGCTGCTGAAACTTTTTACGAAGAACTGAAGAAGACTTATCTCAAAAATCTGAAACTTGGATTGATTCATGGCAGAATGAGCTGGCAGGAAAAAGAAGAGAAGATGCTTCGCTTCCTGAAAAAAGAATTTGACGTGCTCGTTTCAACAACTGTTATTGAAGTTGGTATTGATATCCCTGATGCAAACATCATTCTTATTAATGATGCACACAGGTTTGGTCTCTCACAGCTTCATCAGCTAAGAGGAAGAGTCGGAAGAAGTGATAAGCAGGCTTACTGCATCCTCGTAACGAAGGATGAAATTGTACAGTATAATATACAACAGCGACTTGATCTCGATTACCTTTCAAGTGCAATGATAGAAAAATATAAATCTGCTATCAGACTTCAGACGATGGTTAAAACAAATAATGGATTTGAAATTGCTGAAACTGATTTAAAGTTGCGCGGACCGGGAGATATTTTCAGCACGAAGCAAAGCGGCTTCCCTGATTTAAAACATGCAGATCTAATTCACGATGCTGATCTGATCAGCTTAACAAAGAACATTGCGTTCGACCTTATAAATAAAGACCCTTCTCTTGATTCACCATCTAATAGTGTAGTCAGAAAAAATCTTATCAAACATTATTCAGACAACCTTC
>JACAFA010000013.1 GCA_013388525.1 Ignavibacteriaceae bacterium
AAACTAAAAGATTAAACATTACTGTTGAGCTTGTTAATTTCACGGAATTAAAATACTGAATTCAGTTTAAATTTAATCAAAATGAACTGCAAGTTCCATACTCTTAATATCCGTCTGTTTGGGATATGTTGAATATCGCTTTTATGTTTATATGGAATAAATTAAAATAATTATTAGTTAATCTCTAACTACATTTAATTGAATAAAATAATCTCACAGGTAATTGAAGGAAAAACTTATTCACTTTATTCGGTGAATGAGAATACAGATGAATATTATTCCGGGTTGTCTGATTTTGTGGATTCCTTTATTAACCAGGCGGATTCAGAAGAACATCTGCTTTCAATAATCAGAAAAATCTCTAATAAAAAGAGCCAGTTAAAATCAGAAATGAAAAAAGTTTCTCCTGATTCCATAGTTTCAAAACTGTTAAATGAATCTGAGAAAAGATTCTCAAAATATTTTACCGACATTGAATTTCATCTGAATAACTTATCTTTATCCGAAAAATGTGATCCAGTATTAACTACTTCACGCGAGCAGTACCTTCTGTATATGATTGAAATAGAATTAGTAAATCGTCTGTACAAAGCTGCCTTTAATTCCTCTGAATCAAAATATGCATTTTTGCCTCACTGTCTCCACGACCTTGATAAAGATTGTTTGTCTGCATCAGATGGAACTGATTATGTTTGTAAAAGCTGTTCGAAAAATTGTTCTATCAACTCAGTAAGTAAATTGATGAAGCACAGGAAAATAAAAGCATACATCTGGCGTGAAGCCGATTTGAAAAAGATTTTTATGCTGGCGAGAAAGAGCGGGCAGAGTATCGGAGTTTTTGGTGTTGCCTGCATACCCGAATTGGTAAATGGGCTAAGGTTATGTGCAAAATATGATGTACCTGCAATCGGCGTCCCTCTTGATGCAAACAGGTGCGTAAGATGGATGGGAGATTTTTATCCGAACTCCGTAAACGAAAAAAAAATTTTATCGTTGTTAAACTAAAGGCTGAACCTTCGGGTTGAAATTGAAAAACAAAAATCTCAGAATACTAATCACGAGAATAGATCGTATTGGTGACGTTGTTCTGTCGACGTCAATTCAGCGTGAAATAAAAAATTTTTATCCCGATAGTTTCGTAGCAGTCCTTGTTAGAAATTATACGAAAGATATTTACCTCAACAATCCCAATGTAGATGAAATAATATTGTATGATAGTGAAGATAATAACAATCCAAAATCATTCTGGTATTTGGTCAGAGAGATAAGAAAGTTCGGATTCACTCACGCATTTATGCTTCTCCCAAACGAAAAACTAAACTGGATTTTATTCTTCAGCGGCATTCCAAATCGTATCGGAGTTGGTCATAAACTTTATCAACTCTTAAGTTTTTCAAAATTCGTTGATCGTAAAAAATATATTCCGTTAAGACACGAAGCTGATTACTGTCTTGATATGGTTAGAAAAATTGGAATTGAGCCAAAGAGTATGGAACCTGAAATATTTTTATCTGCAGAGGAAAAGATTAAGCGGGATAAAATTAAAAATAAACTTACACCAAAGGGAGAGCATTTAATCGGAATAAATACAACCAGCGGAAAATCATCACCGAATTTAGCAATTGAAGAATACAAAAAGCTGATCGCACTCCTTGCGGAAGAAAAAAATATTAGAGTTGCTGTTACAGATAATTATCCTCCCGATGAAATTAAAAATATAAAAGATGTTGCTTATCCCAACATTGACTTATCACTCAGAGAATCAATTATAAATTTCAGTGCTTTGGATATACTTGTTTCCGCCAGCACCGGACCGATGCACATTTGCGCTGCTTTAAAGATTCCGACGATATCAATGTTTTGTCCTTTGCCTGCGTGCTCACCAAAGCTTTGGGGACCGCTGGGAAACAAATCAGAAATAATTCTGCCAGAAGATAATTATTGTTCAACCGTTTGCCCCGGAGATCCCCACATTTGTGATTTCAGCGGCGAGGGAGGCATTGATAGTCAGGCAGTATATGAAAAAGTTAAATTATTTATAAACAAATAGTTTTAGGTTCTCGGGATGGAGAAAGAAAAAATTCCCCGCAATATATTAACGCTTATTATCTCAATCGCACTTCTGAATCTTTTAATCTACCTAATAACACAAATCTTTTTTGCTTACGGAATTTTCCGAGATGAACTTTATTACATTGCTTGCGCAAACAGACTCGATATAGGCTACGTCGATCATCCTCCCTTTTCAATATGGGTTCTTGCTATATGGAAATCACTTTTCGGCGATTCAATGTTTGCAATACGAATTGTACCGGCGATTGTTACTTCGGTAATTCTTTTTATAATAGGTTTATTTACTGTACGGCTTGGCGGAGGGAAAACAGCGGTTATTATTTCTACAATTACGTTTATGCTCAGCCCGATCTTCCTGGGAATGAATACGATCTATTCAATGAATGTTTTTGATTTTTTCTTCTGGATTTCTTCAGCGTACATTTTTCTCAGGATAATTCAAACTGAAAGTGGAACATCCGGATCATTGATGGATAATAAAATTTGGCTGTTGCTTGGTGTGGTTATCGGCTTAGGTCTTCTTAACAAGACAAGCATGCTCTGGCTAAGTTCGGGAATTGCTGCGGGTATAATTTTTACTCCAATAAGGAAAGTGTTGAAGACGAAATATCCGTACATCGCTGTTGCAATTGCTCTATTAATTTTTTCACCATACATCATTTGGAACATCACTCACGACTTTGCACATCTTGAATTTATGAGAAACGCTGCATCGAGGAAGTA
>JACAFA010000149.1 GCA_013388525.1 Ignavibacteriaceae bacterium
CTTCGTGATAACCGGATTCCATTTCTCTGTCTACCAATGTTTCAACCAATTGCCCGACTGTGTTGTAAACATTTATTTTTACTCTACTCGCAACTGGCAGAGCAAATTTAATTGTTGTTGAAGGATTAAATGGATTGGGATAGTTCTGCTCAAGTGAATAAACCAGTGGGATTTCAACTTCAACATTAATTTCTTCTGAATAAGTTACTGTTCCATCGAAATCAATCTGCTTTAGTCTGTAAATGTAATTTCCTGTTTCAAGTTTTGAATCAATGAACGAATATGATTTGGGTTCTGTGGTTGTTCCGAAACCAGCTACATATCCAACATTCTGCCAGGTGCTGTTTTCAATCTGACTTTTACGAAGAATCTCGAACCCCTGGTTGTTGGTTTCGGTTGCGGTTGTCCACTTCAAAAGAACTTCATCATTTTCAGATGTTGCAGTAAATGAACTGAGCTCGACAGGTACGATATAACCAAGAGTCAGGTTATCCCAGTAAATATAATCTATATTGAATGAATAGCCATCATAAGAAATTTCAAGTTGAGTGTTTTCAGCGCCCGAAGCCGGTGTTGTAAAATTCCCCGAGATAAGAGTTGGACCGATATTTCCGGTCGGATTATTTTCTACGTATAAAGGAGTTGACGTTGTCCCGCCATCGTAAGTTACAGCAAGATTAACAATGCCGCTCGGGTTGGCATACCAATCAAGATAAAAATTAAAGGAAAAATTTATCTCTTGATCATTTGGTAAATTTATTGCCGAGGATCTGATCTTTGAAACACCAGTAAATGAAGGTGTCCAGCTAAACCTTAGTTCGGGTACTGTTCCCCCGGCATTAGCAGAATTATTTACTGACCAGTTGGTCAGCCCCGCCGGTCCGACGACAGTCCAGTTACTCAAATTATTAAATGATTCCACCCACTGAACAAGGTTAGGATCCTGCATTGTTGTAAAAGTCCATACAGTTCCCGGTACAATGCAGGTATCATTCTTCCCTTTTACCTGCCAGCCATAAGTGGTGTTATATTCAAGCGGCTCAAAGGGAGCTAATGACAATGATGTAATTGGTGCACCATTATAAACTTGAACAAGATTTCCGGTTTCGCCAAACCAAACTTCTATTTGAGTTGCGCCAGCACCATTTGTCCACGTTGCTGTGTTTCCTGCAATCGGAACATTCACTGCACCGTTTACAGGGTTTGGATTTGATGCCGGATCTACAGGGCAAGGTGGTCCCATCTCAACAACCGGCATAGATGGATCACCCATCAGGTTATACATTTCAACATAACGCAAAGTTGTTGTTCCGGGTCCTATACCGCCGCCGTAATGATTAACAAGATAAATTTTGGCTTTATCGAACATTGGAGTAACTCTCGTCAAACCATCTTCAAACATTGCTTTAATTAAACGTCTTTCAAGAATATCGTCTTCATCCCAGTATGAATTAACAGAAGACCCATAAAAAGTAGAACCTCCGTTAGTTGTTCGCAACCACGTTTCGCCAAAACATTCTGTTAGGTGATATGAACCGGTAACACAAGCGAATGAATAAACATATGGATACCAGGAATTAGTAAGGGATCTAACCTGTTGCTGACTCAATGGTGGTCCATCAGCCCAGGAAGTTTCTGATCCGTGCCCTGAGTAGATTGCAAAAACCTGGTTATCATTTAACGCATTAATTAATTGCAGGGTTGTTGCTCCATAAGTGTAAGTGTATAGCTTCAGATTTGTATATCCGGCAGGACCAAAGTACTGATCAATAATATAGTTGTGTGTTCCTTCTGTTATCTGCCAGTTATCCGTTGAAGACATATAAATATTTTTCTTCGTAAGTGTACCGATAAAATTTTCCATATAAACAGATTTATTAATTGCATTCTGCAGCTCAATAGCATTGGCAACTGAAAATCTTCCAATGAAAGCATCAGCAAAATAATCTCCACCCTCAAGCTGTACATAATTGACATCCGTTTTAGGTGAACCTTCGCCCGAGCCTGTCCACGCAGGAATCTGTGCAACATCTCCGACTAAAAGAATATACTCGGGTTTTGTCGATGGATTATTATATCTCTGCTGAATAAAAGTTTTTATCGCAGTAGTTGTTGTTCCCGTAGCATTTGTATTGAACATATCAACTTCAAAACCTTTACTGACCTTATGAGTAACAAACTGCTGCATTCCTGCTTCAAAAGACGGATCTGTTATGATTAAATATTTTGAAGCAGCGCGCGCAGAAGTCCATTCATAATTTATATAAACACTATTGAGGTATTGATTAAGGGAAGCTGATTTATCAGTTACCGGTGTGACTGACTGACTGAGCAGAATATCAACTGAGCCTTTATTAATTGAAATCAGCTTATCATCTTTGGGACTATATCTGAAAGGATAAAGTGTAATTGAAACTCCTTTAACTCCGGCAATGATGAATGGTTCAGACACCTGAACAAATGGTTGTTCCAGATTACCGGATGTATTGTAATAATCATTATTAATTGTGAATGGTCTTTCCCCGATTGGATTTGATTTTTCCCACGGCATCTGAAAAGGATAAATTTTACTTTTCAGAATTCTTTCCGTTGAGATTATGTTTTTAACTTCAACTCCCGGTTGCAATTCCGCATAAGGAATAAAGAGATTAAATGATATTATCGGAAGAGCCGGTAAACCGACATCAGGAATAACTCCATAATCCTGAATAATTAATTGAACATATTCATTTCCTTCGGCGTTAATGTTTTCTAATTGATATTGCGGTAAATAAAAATCAATATGATATCCTCCTGATGTTTTATAAAAACTTATGCCGTCCGGCAAAGATGCATAGGAGAAATCTGTAATTGAAGCAAAAGAAAAAATGAATAGTGATAGGAAAAAATATAAATTTTTCATGATGACCCCATTGAAAGAGTGGATATTATAACTCTGCATAGCAGTTAATTTAAACTCACTTGTTAGATAGTAATTCTAAAATGTGACAGTAAAATTAAATTAATAAAACTTTATATCCCTGTTTAATCATTAACAGTTGCCGGGAGTGAAGTAATTAAGATGTTATACGCTGCAGCAATTGCATAGATAGTGTCTGTAAAAAATTTCCTGAATTTAGCTGCTAACTGATGTTTTTACGAAGAGTTATTTGATTGGGGTAGATAATTTTTCAAAACGATACGATTTGCTGGTCGCTTTAAAATAAATCTTAAAAGTTTCTTTCAATCAATAGTTTTAATACTTCTTTGAAAAGAGAAACACTTTTACGCCGAATTAAGAGAGAAAGGCAGATAAATTCTGAAAGTTGTTCCTACTCCAAACTCAGATTCAACTTCAATTTTGCCTGAGTATGAATCAACTATCCGTTTGACGATTGATAAACCAAGTCCTGTTCCGCTGATTGATTTTGTAAGTTCATTCTTTGCCCGGAAGAATTCTGAAAATAGTTTTTTCTTCTCTTCAGGTTTCAGCCCGATACCTGTGTCCTTTATTTCTGTTATCAGATAGTCCTCTGACTTCGAAACAATAATTGAGATAGTACCGTTTTCCGTATTGTACTTGATTGCATTGCTGATAAGGTTTGTAAATATCCTGTTTATTTCCTCATAATCAGCTTTGATACAGGCAGCACCACTTTGACAATTCAGAGAAACTGAAATTCCTTTTTTGTTAATATCAACCTGAAAAAGTTCGAGAACAGATTTTACAACTTCTTCAACACAGACCTGCCTGATTTCACGTTTAACAGTTTTCATTTCCATTCTTGAAATATCAAGCAAGTCGTTCACCATTTTCAAAAGCCCATCAAGTCTCATCTGAGAGCGGACGATGTAATCTTTCTGCTGTTCGTCTGTTAGTTTTATTTTATCATCTGTAATCAAATTAAGAAATCCGTAAACAGCAGCGATTGGCGCTTTTAATTCGTGAGATACCATCGAGACAAATTGTGACTTCAGTAATTCAATCTTCTTCATTGCTGTTATGTTCCTGATAACAACGACAACTCCGGCCAGAGATTTATCAGGATGCGGAATGGGAGAAGCGGTTGCTTCAACAAACAATTCACCGTGAGGTTTTACTTCCAGCTGGGATGAATAAGAACTTGGGTGATATTCTTTTTTATCGAGAATTTTATTTATCAGTTCCGCTATCTCAGGATGAAGTCTGCCAATTATTTTTTCCTCAATGAGAATTGATTCAAGATCAAGCAGTTTCAGTACCGCAGGATTATACAGAACAGCTTCACCTGCTTTATTTATTACAAGCACCCCATCATTGATTGAGTTTATGATTGTATTGAGTCTTGTCTTTTCAAAAGCTACTTCAAGTAAACGCTCTTCTCTTTCCTTCCGCCACTTTTCTGCTTCGAGATATATTTGTCTTGTCTGGTATCCTTCTTTAAGATTCTGAATTAATTCTTCGGGAGGAAATGGCTTGGGAATATAGCCGTGGGCACCAAGCCGTGTTGCTTCAACTGCTGTTTCGTAACTTGCATAAGCTGTTGCTATAAAACAGATTGTGTTGGGAAATTTTTGTTTTATCTTTTTGAGGACTTCAATGCCGTCAATATCCGGCATTTTTAAATCAATTACAGCAAGATCGAATTCTGTTTCAGTTCCAAACTTAATTCCTTCAGCTCCGTTTTCTGCTGTTGTGACTTCATAGCTTTCCATTTCAAGCAAACGCTTAACACCCGTACGTAACGCTTTTTCATCATCAACAACTAAAACTTTTGGTTTGTATATAGTCATAATTTTATTATTGTCATTCTGAGGAGCGAAGCGACGAAGAATCTTTGGAGGTAGACTCTTCACTTCGTTCAGAGTGACGATTCATATCATTTTTCTTTCAATTCAAAAAAGCTTTCAAGCTTCTGAACAAAGTCATCAATTACTACGGGCTTGTTAACAATTGCATCTGCTTTAATCCATTCCTTTTCTTCATTCGTCGATGCACCGAACTTAAACCCAGTTTCATAAGTTGCTGAAGTTAGAATAAAAACGGGAATATGTTTTCCATGTTCATCCTTTTTTATTCTGTAGCAAAGCACAAAACCAGAATCGTGCTCTTCCATTATCAAATCAACAACGGCAGCATCGGGTTTGGTTTTCCTGAATAAATCCCAGCCTTCTTTTGAACTATTTGCAGTTATAACTTCATAACCCTTGGATTCAATTAATATTTTATTTTGTTCAAGAAGATCAAGATCATCATCAACTAAAAGTATTTTCTTTTTCTCATTCATAATGCTTTCGCTCCTTCAAGTATTTCATCTTTCTGATATGTCTGATGTTTTGGTAATGTTATCTTAAATGTAGTTCCTTTTCCGAGCTCACTTGTGAAGGTAATATTTCCTTTGTGCATTTTTATTATTCCGTAAGAAATTGCAAGTCCTAGCCCAGTTCCCTTACCGATATTTTTTGTTGTGAAGAATGGTGTAAAAACTTTACTCTGATTTTCTTTCGGTATTCCGTTACCTGTATCAGATATTTCAACAATAAAATTATTCTGATCGGATAATATGTTGATAGTCAACTCTTTCTTTTCACTCTCGCTCATCGCTTCACAGGCATTTTTAATCACGTTGATGAAAACCTGTTTAAGTTGATCTTCATCGCCCGTCATTTTATATCCGTTTTTTAGAATATTAAACTTAAAATCAATGTCTCTGTATTCAGAATCGAAAGTGAAAGGTTTCAGAACTTCAGTAATTGATTCCGTCAAATCAAACTCTTTTAAATTCAGCTTTCCCTGCCTTGCAAAGTTTAAAAGATTTGAAACAATATTCTTACAGCGGTTAGCTTCCTCGACAATTAATTCAAGATCTTCGGTTCGCTGATCTTCATTATAAATTTTTTCTAAATCTTTTTTCAGCATTGAAGCATAAAGCAAAATTGTTCCAAGCGGATTATTGATTTCGTGTGCAACTCCTGCTGCAAGCTGTCCGATTGATGCAAGTTTTTCAGCAACTCTTAATTGTTCCTGTGTGTTGCTTAGATTATCGTAAGCGTTTTTAAGTTCTTCAATAAGATAAGGCAGACACATTTCTTTTTCGGCGAGGTCCTTTGCTATTGCGACAGCATATTCTCTGCAAGTTGGGTAACCGCACGCACCGCAGTTCAGTTCATCTTTGGGAGTGAACTTTCCTGTTTGAGCAAGTATCTCTTTTATTTTTTCTTCGGACGGATACGGACGCCTCTGATTGTCAACTTTGAAACTCCTGTAAAGATTCAACTTTCTCGCATTATAAAGATTGCTTTTCCAAACTCTACGGTCAACGGTATTAATTTTTTCGTTAATGTAGTTGATTACTTTTTCTCTGCGAGCGTAATAGTTAAGAGTTGTATCAATCGCGGGTCCGCTTATGCAGCCTTCGCAGAAAAGTATATCTGTAAACTTTGCATTGATATGATTGTTGGAAATTTCTTCAATTATTTCCAAAACCTTTTTCTTCCCTTCTACTACAATTATATCTTTTTCGAGAATATCATCAGTTACATCTGTTGTCTTAAGCAAACCTCCCGCAAGAGGATATGCTTTGCCCATCATCGCATAAGGACCATCGAAGTCAGATTCTTCCAACTCATCCATATTGATCGATTGATGATCAAACATTTCTTTCAGTTCGGTGAAGGTCAAAACAGAATCAATAACTCCCGAAACATCTTCATCCTTTGCTTCGTGTTTTTTTGCAACACAGGGACCGATGAAAACTATTTTTAAATCTTCATTCTGATTTTGCTTAAGGTATCTACCAAGTGCAATCATCGGTGAAACAACCTTAGCAAGATTCGGGACAAGTTCAGCATAATATTTCTGAATAAAACTAACTACTGCGGGACAAGCAGAGCTGATAATTGTTTTTTCTTTTTCGCTGCTAATAATGTCCATATAATTATTTGCAATCAGGTCAGCACCAAAAGCAGTCTCAATTACCCGGGTAAAGCCAAGCTTTTTTAAAGCAGTTGGAACTTTTCCATAATTATCAGGAAATGAAGCGGCAAATGATGGTGCAACAATAGCAACTGCGTTATTTGTTTTCAGGAGTTCATAGGTGATATCAATTTCAGAAAAAATCTGTTTAGCATCCTGCGAGCAGACTTTAACGCAATGTCCGCATGCAATGCATCTTTCTTCAATCACCTGTGCCTGTGCATCAATTACACGAATTGCAGATGAAGGACATTCTCTTACACAAGAGTAGCATCTTTTACATCTGTCTGATATTGTAGTTACTATTGCCTGGTTCATTTTACTCTCTGTGTTACTATGTGCTCTTAGTGCCTTAGTGGTGAAAAAAGAATTTTACCACTTAGACCTGCCTAACGGGCAGGCAGGCACTCAGGACACTAAGATACTCTTAGTTCCTTAAAATCTTTTTCTTATCAAAATACTCTGTATGAAGAATCTCGTGAGCTTTATGTGAACTCGGTTCACCAAAAAATTCTCTATAAAGTGTTTGCACTGATTCATTCTCGTGCGACCTTCTTGTCTTTGCATTCTCATCAATTTTATAAAGAGCTTTGATTCTCTTCATAACTTTTTCTGGCTTTTGATGAATTGGCTGACCACCACCGTTAATACATCCGCCGGGACAAGCCATCACTTCAATAAAATGATGTTTTGATGTTCCGCTCTGCACTTCATCCAGAATTTGACCAACATTACCAATACCATTCACTACTGCGATATTGACATCAAGGTCACCAATCTTTATTGTTGCTTCTTTAACTCCATCCATTCCGCGAATTTCCTCAAACTCAAGGTGCTCAAGTTCAGTTGCTGTAATTTTGAAATAAGCAGTACGAAGTGCAGCTTCCATCACACCACCGCTTGTTCCGAAAATAGCGGCAGCACCTGTTGATTCGCCGAGAGGGTTATCAAATTCACCCTCTGCTAAATCATTAAAATCAATTCCTGCTATCTTGAAAAATCTCACGAGTTCTCTTGTTGTAAGAACAGCATCAACATCCGGCATAGCTTCGCTCGAAAGTTCAGGACGATCAGATTCATATTTCTTCACCGTACAGGGCATAATTGAAACCACATAAATGTCTGCCGGATTTATTCCCATCTTCTTTGCATAGTATGATTTCAAAACTGCTCCTTCCATTTCGTGAGGAGATTTGCAGGTTGAAACGTGATCTAAAATTTCCGGTCTGTTCATCTCAACATATTTCACCCAGCCAGGGCAGCAGCTTGTGAACATCGGCAAGCTTCCGCCATTTTTAATTCTACTAATTAATTCAGTTGCTTCTTCCATAATTGTAAGGTCAGCAGCAAAGTTTGTATCGAATACTTTGTTGAATCCCAGTCTTCTTAAACCCGTAACAAGCAAACCCGTAACATCAGTTCCAAGAGGCATATTATACTCTTCGCCCAAAGATGCTCTAACTGCTGGCGCAACCTGAACAATGCAATATTTCTTCCTGTCATAAAGAGCACTTGCAACTTCTTTGATCGTGCTTTTTTCTCTGAGTGCTGCCGTTGGACAAACAAGTATACATTGCCCGCACAAAATGCAATCACTAACGTTTAATCCTTTGTTGTATGGTGTTGTAACAATGGAAGTAAATCCTCTTCTTGTAAAATCAATTGCACCGACTTTTTGAACTTCGTGGCAAACGCGAACGCATCTTCCGCAAAGAATACATTTGGCAGGATCGCGCTCCATTGATGCACTTGAAATATCTATTGCGTGACATTTTGTTTCACCGACGTATCGATGTTCACGAACTCCATATCGCTCAGATAAATCCTGCAGCTCACAGTTTTTATTTCGCACACATATAAGGCAATCCTGCGGATGGTTTTCAACAAGAAGCTCAACGATAGTTTTTCTTGCTCTGCGAACTCTCGGTGAATCAGTTTCTACAACCATTCCCTCACTTACAGGATATGCACAGGAAGGAGTTAATCCTCTGAATCCTTCAACTTCAACAGCACAAATTCTGCAAGCGCCGGTTGGATCAAGATTTTTTAAATGACATAACGTTGGTATTGATATTCCAACTGACTTGGCAGCATCAAGAATAGTCATTCCTTCTTCTGCGTTTACTTTTATTCCGTTTATTGTTAACTGAACCATTTATAACTCCGAAATTCCTTTTTTTATTCCAAACCAGACTGCCGTCAGGCAGGCTTGTTTCGGAATCTTTGCATAATTTTCTAAAGACCCTGAAACAAATTCAGGGTGACACACTAATTAATATTTATCGCATCAAGACGGCAGACCTCATAACACATTCCACACTTAATACATTTGTTATCAAGTATATAATGCGCTTGTCCTTTTTCACCAACTATTGCTTCAACCGAACATTTTTTCACACACAATCCGCATCCTTCACAAATCTCATTGTCAATTGAAAAAGTTAATAATTCCTTGCAAACACCTGATGAACATTTTCTATCGTACAAATGTTCTTCATATTCGTGGCGGAAATATCTTAATCCTGATAGAACAGGATTTGGTGCTGATTGTCCTAATCCGCACAATGAAGTATCTTTAATCACATCAGCTAATCTTTGCAGGTGAATCATACCTTTAAATCTCTGAAGCTGATCAAGTTTATTTCCATCATTTCCGTAACGCTTCGGTATTCGTTCAATTATTTCAAGCATTCTTTTTGTTCCTTCACGGCAAGGAACACATTTACCGCAGCTTTCTTCCTGAATAAATGTCAAGAAATATTTTGCAACATCAACCATACATGTTTCTTCATCCATCACTACAAATCCGCCTGATCCCATCATTGCGCCAACTTCTTTTAGTGATTCATAATCAACAGGAGTATCAATCACGCTTTCGGGTAAGCATCCGCCTGATGGACCGCCAATCTGAACAGCTTTAAATTCTTTTTTATCCGGGATTCCTCCGCCAATCTTGAAAACCACATCACGAAGAGTAACACCCATCGGAACTTCAACCAAACCGGTATTTTTAATATTTCCGCTTAGTGCAAAAACTTTTGTGCCTTTGGATTTTGCAGTTCCAATTGATGCAAATTTTTGTGAGCCCATCATAATTATCGGAGGAACGTTTGCATAAGTTTCAACATTGTTGATGACTGTCGGTTTGCCAAAAAATCCTGATACAACAGGATAAGGAGGACGAGGTTTCGGCATCCCACGTCTTCCTTCAATTGATCCGATGAGTGCAGTTTCTTCTCCGCACACAAACGCACCGGCACCTTTTTTAATTTTTATGTGAAGTGAGAACCCGCTGTTGAGAATGTTATCGCCAAGTATTCCGTACTCTTCACATTTTGCAATTGAGTTCTGAAGTCTATCAATAGCAAGAGGATATTCAGCGCGGCAATAAATGTATGCAACGCTTGCACCGATAGCATAGGCGGCAATCATCATTCCTTCAATAACTCGATAAGGATCGCTTTCTAAAAGTGAACGATCCATAAATGCACCGGGGTCTCCTTCATCTGCATTACAAATCAAATACTTCTGATCAGATTTTTGTTTTGCAGCTAATTCCCATTTTTTTCCTGTTGGAAATCCTCCGCCACCTCTTCCTCTTAAACCGCTTTCGAGAATTTCTTTTACTACTTCTTCGGGCGTCATCAATCTGAGAACTTTGTCGAAAGCTTTGAATCCACCGTGAGCGAGATATGCATCAATAGAAACAGGATTCACAACACCGCAGTTCGCTAAAACAATTTTCTGCTGATGTTCGAAGAAGGGAATCTGCTTTAAACTAATTACTCCATTTGATTTTCCGTGACTTCCGAGAACTTTTTCTTTATAAATTTCTTTATCAATTAGAGTTGTTTTGATGAATCTTGGAACATCTTTCACAGTAATTTCCAGGTAAGATATTCTGTCTTTGCCCGGAAGTTTGATATCAACAATCGGTTCAACTGCACAGTAGCCAATACAGCCTGTTCCTTCAATTGTTGCTTCGATGTTTAATTTTTTCAACTCAGCTTCGATTGCTTCTTTAACTTTTGCGGCACCTGATGCAAGTCCGCATGTTCCCATTCCAATCATAATTATCGGATGATCGTGCTCTTCATATTTTAATCTTTTGCGAAGTGAAGTGATTTCATGTTCGCATTTTTCATCATGATGGCAGAGAGGTCCCTCAGTGCAGCATTGAATGAAATGCTCGCAAGGTTTATCAATTGTGTGCCAGCATTTTTCGCAGCAGAGTTGATTAAAATCTTTCATTGTGCAACCTCCTCTGCCTTATCAATTTTTTTTGCTGTCTGATATTTCTTCAAGATTTTCGGAATATCCTTGACAGTTATTCTTCCGTGATAATCATCATTCACCAAAATAACCGGAGCGATTGAACAGGCTCCGATACAGTTAACAACTTCAAGAGTGAACTTTTTATCTCGTGTGGTTTGACCAGCTTTAATTCCGAGCTCTGTTTCAAGTGCGTAAAGAATGTTGGCAGAGTTCTTTACGTGGCAAGCTGTTCCTCTACAAACGCGAATAACATTTTCACCAAGCGGAGTTAATCTGAATTGATTATAAAAAGTAGCGACTCCGTAAACCCGGCTCAGCGGAACCTGAACAAAGTCTGAAATATCTCTGAGAGCATTTTCCGGAAGGTAGCCGTAAATTGATTGAACATCCTGAAGAAGAGGGATTAAGTTGCTTCTGTCATTAACCTGATAATTTTCGAAGATATGGCCGTGCATTTTTTCCTCAATATTTGATTTCGTAATCATTATTACTGACTCATTTTAGATGCCATTTGACGGGGGGAAAAAATTGAGTCTAAATTAAAAATTCAAATCAAATATCTACTATAGCAAATGATTATTCTTGCTTTTGAGAAGCTATTTATTGAAAGATGGAAGAAGGATGTGAGCTATATCAAGTTATAAATTTTTAATTTCTATTCTTCTTTCAACAATTTTGATCCAAGAGTTTACTAAACAGAAATAGTTTCTTTAAATGGAAGGATAGTTCTTGGAAACACACCGTTTAAATATGAAATGAGCACGCTATAATTTACTATTGGAATATTCATCAACTTTGCCTGCCTGATTCTGGAACGCATAATTTTGGGGGAAATGCTGCAGCCATCACAATGAATTATAAGTTTGTAATCAGGAAGGTTATCCGGTAATCCACAGCCATTAGAAAAATGAAACTGTAATATATTTTTTGAGTTAATTGTTAGCCACTCCTGAATTTTCATTTTGCCAAAATCAAATTCCTGCAGATGGCTCTCACAACCCTCAGATATAAGAACCTTGTCTCCGTTTTCTAATTCTTTAACTTTTTTTATCCCTTTAGCATATTCAGCAAGATTTCCTCTTTGTCTAGCTATAAGGATTGCGTAAGTAGTTAACTTAACTTTGTCAGGAATATCATTTATAATCCGTCCAATTGCCTTGCTGTCAGCTATTACAAGATCAGGCGGATTTTTTAATTTCCTGAGTGTTCCCGCCAATTCATTTTCTTTTACCACTATATTCATTGTATCTCTGCCAAGCTCTTTCTGGATATCTTGTAATTGTGTTTTAAATACCTGTCCTGGCAGTTCGTCTAAATTATTTGGAATAACTAATACAACAACATCACCTTTTCCAATATAATCTTTAATCAAAGGAGTCGCTTCGTCACTCGGCAACAAATGAATTAACTTTTTCTTGAAGTTCTCTATTCCGACATTCTCTTTACAGGAAACTTCGAAGTGAGTTACTTCAAGTGCTTCCAATTCTATCAACAGTTGAGGATTAACTCCAAATTCAATCTTATTAACTGCAATAAGAAACGGAACATCAATCTTTCGAAGATATGTAATCAGCTCGGTTTCAGTTTTATCAAGTTCTTCCCTTGCATCTAAGACAAGAATGGCAAAATCAGCATAAGAAATTGCTTTCATCGTTTTATTGATTTTACTATTATCAAATTCATCATCATCAATCCCTGCGGTATCAATTATGACTACCGGACCATAAGGTAATAGTTCAACTGCTTTGCTTAGCGGTTCAGAGGTCGTTCCAGGTATATCATTAACAATAAAAAGTTCCTGACTTACGATGCGATTTATAAGTAATGATTTGCCAACATTCTTTCTGCCAATAATAGCGATATGAAGCTTTTCTGCTTCCCCTGCTTTAATCATTGAATCTTTTGATGTTATTTTTTTAGAATTAGAATCAGTAAGCGAATGAGGCAAAATCTATTCCATCAAGCTTGAATTGGAAAAGTCAGGAAAGCATTAAGATTTTATCTTTTTTATAGTTGCAATATAATTTTCCATATCATTTATAATAATACTCTTCTCTTTTATTAGAATACCTCCTTTAATATTATCGATCTATTTTTTTAAATACTTTATTACTTAATAACCATATAAGTGAAGAGTTTTATAGTCAAGGACAATCATACCAACTTGCTTACAATTCCCCGGTGAACTAATCTGAATTAGCTCTCATATACCAAATCAAATTTACTACATACTTTATGAGTAGCTTCTGGAGTTATTTTTAATCTTCATTATTTGTCAGGATCCTAAATCTTCATTGGAGTGAGGAAGTCCTTTCTCACAAAATCCTCCTATAGCTTTTGTGTATTCAAGTTGATTTCGCTTAGAACTGCTTATTGAATTTCTCAATCCCAGATCACTGAGTCCTTCAAAAAAGACTAATTTCTAAAAAGTGCTATTTCCGGCGGAAAATTCACTTATTGTCGCCGTGAAGGTAAGAATTCGAACAATACACCAATAAAGTCGATAGTTCGGGCATTTTAACAAATTTATGAATAAGGTAAATCTTTCATTGTAATACTGCCGACGTCAATATAAGTTTGTTCCGTCAAAAGAATGTTAAACAAAAAAGAGGTTCTGTTTGAAGTCATTAATAATAGTGTTTTTTACATTGGTTGTTGGTGTGTTGGTAGGCTTTACAGTATTAAACAGCGAGAAAAATGTTGAAAATGAGCGAATTTTGAACGAAGAATTCGTTCCGGTCACGGTAAAAGAAAACACCGTTAATGTATCAGCCGTTAAGTTTATTGATCGCGGAACTATAAAAGCGTCCTGGTATGGCCCCAAATTTCACGGAAAATTCACCGCTAACGGTGAAGTTTATGACCAGATGGCGTTAACCGCTGCTCATAAGTATTTAAGCTTCGGAACGCTTCTGAAGGTTACGAACCCTAAAAATGGCAAATCAGTGATTGTTAGGATAAATGATAGAGGACCATACATCGAAGGAAGGGAATTAGATCTGTCAAAAGGTGCTGCAATTGAACTCGGAATGTTAGAAAAGGGTGTAGCGCGGGTTAAAATTCAGGAAATTACTCCTGGGGAGCGAAATAATCCCAACGTCATGATTAATTAAATAAGACTATATTTTCAAATTCAGCCCGGTCTTTTCAGATCGGGTTTTTTATTTCTATTATACTTTTCCATTCTTAAATTTGTCCTAAATGAATTATAGAATTTAACTCTAAAAATGAATAAACTAAATCTCGGATGTGGTAAGGATATAAAGCAGGGTTATGTTAATCTTGATATTGTTGATTACGGCGGGAATATGATTCACGATATTAACACTTTCCCATACCCCTTCGAGGAAAATTATTTTGATGAGATATACGCCTCGCACGTGCTTGAACACCTAAATAGCTTCCACAATACAATTTCTGA
>JACAFA010000306.1 GCA_013388525.1 Ignavibacteriaceae bacterium
AGATATTTTCATTTCCTTACCATATCCCCCGGCATCTGAACTGCAACAACTTTTCCTCTAGCAGTAATTTCTCCGTTTGCTGACAATGTAATTTCAGAAATTACTTTTCTTCCTTTTATCTCAACAACCTTTCCACGTATTTCAAGCTCAACGCCAAGTGGAGTTGGTTTTAAGTAATCAACCTGCAGAGAAGCGGTTACAAACCGGAATGGAGGTAAAGAATCAATTTCTCTTCCTTCTGCTTTATAAGCAGCCAAAGCAGCGGTTCCGGTTCCGTGGCAATCAATTAAAGATGCAATCAGTCCGCCGTAAACATAACCCGGAATCGCTGTATGATAATCCTTCGGAGTAAAACGTGTTACGGTTTCGTCACCTTCCCAGACTGTTTTTATCTGGTGTCCGTGCTCATTTAATTTCCCGCAACCATAACAATGAGCTACATCATCCGGATAATAATCCTGCACAGCTTTTGATTTCATAACTTCTCCTTTGATTTAAAAACTTTATGCTGAACCTGCCTGCCGGCAGGCAGGCTTGTTTCAGCATCTTTGGAGTGTTCACATTAAGATCCTGAAATAAATTCAGGATAAATATTAATCTCTTAAAATTAAAATAGCACCAAGCAGAATAAACAAAACTGCAATAGTTTTTTTAAAAAGATTACTATCTTTAAAAATCTTTCCGCCGATAATGGTTGCCCACAAAACAGAAGTCCTTTTCACTGCAAGTGTTAATGCAACCGATGCAATGCTGACTGAAACAATCTGTGTATAGCGATAACCGATTGTAAGAACTGAAATCAATAAAATCCAAAAAACATCTGTTTTAATCAATTTTGGCGAATGATTTTCAAGCTTACTCTTAAATGCAAAGTAAATGATAAAGAAAAGTCCAGCGAAATAAACATGCTGAAAAGCAGTTAGCGAAATCGGAGTAAGATTCATTTTTGCAACGAGCAGTTTGTCCATAACAGAAGATGCAGTGAACAAA
The DNA here is from genome assembly GCA_013388525.1 of Ignavibacteriaceae bacterium. The sequence goes on from JACAFA010000306.1 coordinate 991, forward strand.
AGTAATGCAGCAAGAATGTATTGATGATACTTGGATTTCAGAAAAAAGTTCAACGGGAAAAGAATTTCTTTGAGATTTTTACTTTCAAGTATGTACGCTCCGGTAATTAAAGAGATGAGTCCGAGCACTTCGTAAAATTTTAATGCTTCACCGAGAAACAGGAAAGCGAACACTGCAACAAATCCCGGAGTTAATGCAAGTAAAGGCAAAGCATTGCTGATTTGCAGATTCTTCAACGCAGTCATCACGCATAAAAATGCAACAACGCCAATGAGAGATTTTATGAACAAAACAGAGAGATTAGAAAAATTTATTGCGTTGTAATCAATAAAGAAAAAGAAAGGAATCGACAAAGCCAGGTTTGCAATGGATAGATAGAATGAAAACTGAACAGGATTAAGATTGAACAGAACTTTCTTCTGAGTTATCGCAGCAAAAGCTGAAAGAAAAGAAG
>JACAFA010000014.1 GCA_013388525.1 Ignavibacteriaceae bacterium
ATACCAACTAAAGCATCTCTTCCATAATGTAATTCAGGGAAAATCACACCACCGCTTCCTTCACCGCCGATAACAGCATTTACCTCTTTCATTTTCTTCACAACATTTGCTTCACCAACTGCAGAACGAAAAACATTACAGCCAATTTTCTTTGCGATATCATCGACGGCTCTGGTTGTAGATAGGTTTACGACAACATTTCCTCTTTTTCGGGAAAGAACAAACTTGACTACCTGCACAATTGTATTTTCTTCACTGAATGGTTCACCTTTATCTGTAATTAAGACTAATCTGTCAACATCAGGATCTACGACAATTCCAAGATCAGCCTTAACTTCTTTTACTCTTTTCAATGTCTTAGTAAGATTTTCAGGAAGAGGTTCAGGAGTTCGGGGGAAGATTCCAGTTTTTTCGCAGTTCATTTCAAAAACTTCACAGCCAAACTCCCTTAAGAACCCGGGCAAAACATAAGCACCGGCACCATTGACACAATCCAATAAAACTTTGAATCGCTTTTTTCTGATCTCTTCAACATAAATAATTCCCAGATCGAATATTGCATCAACGTGATTTTGAATACCTTTCGGGTATTCTGTCCACTTGCCAACTTTATCCCAGGATTTATATTTTGGTTTATCATTCTGTAAAAACTTTTGCATCTGATTGTATTCTTCAGGAGAAAGAAACTGACCGGTTCCATTTAATAGTTTAAGTGCATTCCACTCATTTGGATTGTGGCTTGCTGAAATAGCAATGCCGCCCTGTGCTTTTAATTTTTTTACATTGAATTGAACAGTTGGAGTAGGGCAGATACCGATATCGATTACATCAATTCCTTTTGCAAGTAATGTCCCTGTAGTAATCTGATTAACCATTTCGCCTGTAATTCTTGCGTCTCTTCCAACTACTACTTTTCCCGTTCCAATAAAATCTGCATAAGCATTTGTGTATTTAATGATAGTTTCCGGCTCTAATCCATCGCCGACTATTCCACGGATTCCTGAAATGCTTGACATTAAAGTGGGCATTTAATTTCCTTCTCTGAGTTAAAAAATCTTCTTTAGATTGTGCAAAGATAAATATTTGGTAATTGAATATTTGGGTTTAATTTTAGTCAGTTATGAATAAAAATTCTGCCCGGATAAAAGAAGAAATAAATACAATCAACAAATTATTGGTAGCCTATTTTAAAATTCCGTCAAGACCAAAGAAGCTTCCAAATCCAATTGATGCTTTGATCGCCACAATCCTATCGCAAAATACAAATGATCGGAATTCATTTCAGGCTTACCAAAATCTAAAGGAGAAATATAAATCAATTGATGAATTAGCTAATGCCCCGAGAAGTGAAATTGAAAAAGTTATAAGAGTTGCCGGACTTGGAAAGCAAAAGTCAGCTTCGATAAAAAGTTTTCTAATAACATTAAAAAAGAAAAATGGAAAACTGAATCTTCAACACATACGGAAAATGTCTGACGATGAAATACTTGATGAACTAACTTCAATAAAAGGAATCGGAGTTAAGACAGCAAGCTGTGTTCTTTTATTTTCTTTGGATAGAAATGTTTGTCCGGTTGATACTCACGTCCACAGAACACTAAACAGAATTGGATTGGTTAAAACAAATACACCTGATAAAACTTTTGAGCATATAAAGAATGAATTACCTGATGGAATTGCGCACCAGTTTCATACAAATCTGATAAAGCTCGGCAGAGAAATTTGTAAGCCGGCAAAACCGAATTGTTCAATTTGTCCTTTGCTTCAGATATGTAATTTTAAAAAAAAGAATTTTGAAATACCACAGATAGCAAAAAATAATAGTTTCCTTTTACTTGATTCGATTTGAATTTTAACAGAATATCGGATTTTTAAGAATTATAATTCTTCTTATCTTTGCTTTGCTATAAAGCGTATTTCAATTAAATTTGAATCAAATTTTCACTTCTATAAAAAATAACAGGAGTTTATAAATGGCAGAACAATTAGGACTACTTGGTTACGATTACGTTGAATTCTACGTTGGCTCAGCAAAAATGTGGGCTTACTGGCACGCTAAAGCAATGGGGATGAAAATTGTTGGTTATCTTGGTCCTGAAACTGGTGTGAAAGGTAAAGTTTCATACTATCTTGAACAAAATAATCTTCGTATTGTTATTACATCTGCAATTAATCCGAGTCAATACCAGATTCATCAATTTGTTGAAAGACATGGTGATGGAGTAAAGAGATGGTCATTGAAAGTTAAAGACGTAAAGAAAGCGTTTGACGGAGCAATAAAGAATGGAGCCATTCCTGCCTGGGAACCTGTCAGAACTGAAAACGAAAATGGGTATGTGGAAGAAGCGGCACTAAAATTGTACGATGACGCAGAAATTGTTTTAGTTAATCGTGATAATTATAAAGGAATATTTAAACCTGGCTATGGAAAACCGCTTCAAAAAATTGAGATAGTTGCTGAAGAAACAGGATTGCAGGCGATTGATCATATTGTTGGCAATGTAAGAACTAATGAAATGGATCTTTGGGTAAATTATTTAAATAAGAGTCTTAACTTCGAAACATTTATTGATTTTGGTCCTGGCGATATTTCAACTCAATATTCTGCTTTATTATCAAAAGTTGTTCGTTCAACTGAAGGACCAGCAATTAAAAATCCTATCAACGAACCTTATGAAGGATTGAAAAAATCTCAGATTGAAGAGTACATTGATGAATATCTCGGTTCGGGAATTCAGCACGTTGCTGTTATTACAAACGATATTATCAAAACAATAGCAGCAATGAGAAAAAACGGAATGGAATTTCTTTCAGTGCCCGATACTTATTATGATACGTTGAAAGAAAGAGGATTTGAGGTTACGGAAGATATTAATGAACTTAAAAAATATGGAATACTCTGTGACATTGAAGGCAAAGGTTATCTACTGCAGCTATTTACGAAACCAATCGGAGACAGACCAACATTCTTCTATGAAATAATCCAGAGAAGAAAAGGTGCACAAGGGTTTGGACAGGGTAATTTCCAGGCTTTGTTCGAATCAATCGAAAGGGATCAAGCGCTGCGCGGAAGTTTAGATAAAAATAAATAAATATTTCATCATGCAATCATGCAAGCTTACGATGATTAATAATTACAGAATTGCATGGGTGTATGTATGTATGAGTGCATAGTTATTAAATCAGTAATTATTTAGGAGGTTTTGAATGCCATTTTATGTTAAAGTCGGAAAAGTTCCACCGAAAAGACACATTACATTTTATAAAGATGATGGTAAATCTTTGTATCGTGAAGAGTTGTTCAGCACAAAAGGATTCTCAGGGATTTATTCCAACAAGTATCATCTTTATATGCCCCCTGAAGTTGAAAAGATTAGCGAAGTTGCAATTGATACTTCTGCAAACGATTGGAATAATGCTCCGGTTGAATATTATCATTTTATTACTGATAAGAAAAAAACTAATGGAAACATTCTTACTTCAAGAAATGAATTTCTTAAAAATGATCATTGTGTGATTTCAACAGCAAATGTTTCAGAGGATACAGAATATTTTTACCGAAACAGTCAGATGCATGAAATGCTATTCGTTCACCATGGCAGCGGATTTTTACTTTCAGAATACGGCAAAATAAAATTTGAAGAGTGGGACTATCTTATAATTCCTAAAGGAACAACTTACCAGATTAAATTTGATGATTATAAGAACAACAAACTATTGATTGTTGAGTCATCAACACCTTATGAAATTCCAAGACATTTTAGAAATGAGTATGGACAACTCACAGAGGACGCACCGTACTATGAAAGAGATTTTCGCGTTCCTGAGTTTATGGAACCAATAGACAAACACGGTGATTTCAGATTATGGCTGAAAGTTCGTAACAGAATGTTTGAGTTCAAGCTCCCGCATCATCCTTTTGATGTTGTTGGCTGGGATGGATTTCTTTATCCGTACGCTTTTAATATAAAAGAGTATGCACCGAAAGTTGGCAAGATTCATCTGCCGCCGCCGGTTCATTTAGCATTTGTTACTGAAAATTTTGTAGTATGTAATTTTGTTCCGAGACTTTATGATTTCCATCCGCAGGCAATTCCTGCTCCTTACTATCATTCAAATGTGGATAGCGATGAAGTTCTTTATTATGTTCATGGAGATTTTATGTCCCGAACAGGCGTTCAGGAAGGATCAATTACATTACATCCGATGGGAATACCACACGGACCTCAGCCCGGAAAAACTGAAGCATCAATTGGCAAAAAAGAAACTGAAGAATATGCAGTTATGATTGATACTTTCCAGCCTTTGCACGTTACGAAGAATGTTAAAGAAACAATGGTTGATGAGTATTCACAGTCTTGGCTACAAAAAAAATAGAATAATGAAATAGAAAGATTACTTAAAGATGAAACTAGTTTCCTACACAACCAAGAAAAAAGACAGACTCGGACTATATGTTGACGGTAAAATTTATAATCTTCAGGAATGTGCAGCCGGATTAGGCATTGAATTACCAAATCGAATGAGGAGATTCTTGAGAGGCGGTGAAGAAATGATGAATCAGGCTCGGCAAGTTGAGCAGGCTATTAAGGAAGGGAAGATAACTTCATTTGTTGATGATCCGAATTTAAAACTACTGGCTCCTGTTCCTAATCCTACTTCGTGCAGAGATGGATATGCATTTCGTCAGCACGTTCAAACTGCAAGAAGAAATAGGGGAGTCGAAATGATTCCTGAATTCGATCAATATCCAGTTTTTTATTTCACCAATCACAATGCAATATTTGGTGAAGGTGAAATCAGAGTTGAGGATGATCATCTTCGACAATTAGATTTTGAACTTGAAGCCGCAATTGTGATAGGAAAAGAAGGAAAAAATATTTCTTCATCAGAAGCAGACAATTATATCGCTGGTTATATGATTATGAATGACTTCTCTGCACGTGTTCTCCAAATGGAAGAGATGAAATTAAATCTCGGTCCGGCAAAAGGTAAAGATTTTGCAACATCAATCGGTCCCTGGCTTGTTACTCCTGATGAACTTGAACGATTTAAGATTGAAACTGAATTCGGAAATAAATATGACCTCAGAATGACAGCAAAACACAATGGTAGGCAAATATCAGACGGCAACATGAAAGATATGAATTGGACTTTTGCCGAAATAATTGAAAGAGCTTCTTACGGTGTTCGATTACTTCCCGGTGATGTTATCGGTTCAGGAACTGTTGGAACCGGCTGCTATCTCGAGCTAAATGGCACTTGGGCAATCGAAGCAAAAGAAAAGGGAAAAGATTTCAAACCAATCTGGCTTCAGGATGGAGATGAAATTGAACTTGAAATTACCGGGCTTGGTGTTCTTAAAAATACAATCAGAAAATCAAAGAAGAGCAGATCTATTCTTGCAAAAAAGAAAAAATTATCTTAATGCTTCACTACAAACCTAAAGACTTATCTGTAACAGAAGTTCATCGATTACTACTTGGTGGTGTTGCACCAAGACCAATTGCACTTGTTTCGACAATTTCGAATGACGGAATAAATAACCTTTCACCGTTTTCTTTCTTCAATGCCTTTGGTGCGAATCCTCCGATAGTTGCTTTTTCTCCATCACGTCGTGGAAGAGATGCAACATTAAAAGATACTTACAACAATCTGATTGAAACTAAAGAATGTGTAATTCAAGCTGTAACTCATGCAATGGTTGAACAGGTTAGTTTGGCATCAGCAGAGTATCCACCTGAAATTGATGAGTTTCTTAAATCCGGATTAACAGCAATTAATTCTGATATCGTTAAACCAAAGCGTGTAAAAGAATCACCATTCCAGATGGAATGC
>JACAFA010000317.1 GCA_013388525.1 Ignavibacteriaceae bacterium
AATTCGTTAATAAAAGAAATATATCCCCAAATACCCAAAGTTGAAGAGCCGCCTGCAGGAATAACATAAACTCGTTTCCCTTTTTTGATAAGTTTTCTTCTTTCTTCAGTCATTAATTCATCAACATTTTCGAATTCACGTTTATTTAGGTAAGTTATTTCAGCGCCATACATTTTATCAAGAAAAAGATTTCCTTCTGCAGATTCTTTTTCTTTACCCCATAAAAATAACCTTGTCTTTATTCCTTGTTTTGCTGCTGCAGAAGCAGTTGCACGTGCGTGATTGGATTGATCACCTCCGCAAGTGAAAACAATATCAGCCTTTTCTTTCTTTGCCTCGTACAGAAGATATTCGAGTTTTCTTATTTTGTTGCCCAGAAAATCTGAACCAGTGTAGTCATCTCTTTTAATAAGAAATTCTTTCCCTGCTATGTCATTCCGGCCCTGCCTGTCCGGCAGGCAGGTTGTCCGGAATCTGATTTTTTCCAATGGTGTTGGCAGATGGGCAAGATTAATTCTTTGCGGGATTTTCATTTTCCTTTTCTCTTTTCTGTAACCATTTATAAAATGTTCGTGCACGTTTTAAGTCTTCCTGAGTATCAACACTGATGCTTTCGTATTCAGTTTCAACTACTTTTATTCTGATTCCGTTCTCAAGCATTCTTAATTGTTCCAGCATTTCAGTTTTTTCAAGATCTGTTTGTTTCAGACTTGTAAATTTCAGTAAAGCTTTTCTTCTGAAAACATAAAGACCAATGTGTTTGTAATAGTCTGTTATTTCCAAAGCTGCAGAATCTGAAATCGCACTTCTTGTGTATGGAATCGGAGAGCGCGAAAAGTAAAGTGCATAATTATTATAATCGAAAACAACTTTAACAACATCAGGAGATTTCAGTTCTTTCAATGTCTGAATGTGCTTGATCAAAGTTGCGACTTCAATTGATTTATCAAATAATAATGGCTCAATTGCCTGGTCAATCATCTCGCCGCGAATGAAGGGTTCATCTCCCTGAATGTTAGCGATTATTTCTGCTTCTTTATAAATTTTTGCAACGTAAGCAATTCTATCTGAGCCGCTTGCAATTTCTTTTGGAGTTTCAATTACATCGGCACCAAAACCTCTTGCAACAGATGCAACTTTTGCATCATCAACAGCTAAAATTAATTTCTCAATCAGCTTTGATTTTTTTGCACTCTCATAAGTGTGCTGAATCATTGGTTTATCGCCAATGGTAGCAAGCGGCTTACCCATCAAACGGGTTGATGCAAAACGAGCTGGTATTATTCCGATAATCACTGTGAATTTCCAATATTCAAATTACAAAACACAAATAAATTCCAAATTCAAATATTTAATATCCAA
>JACAFA010000123.1 GCA_013388525.1 Ignavibacteriaceae bacterium
CTTGCTTCTTTTTCCCAAAAGCCTAAATAATCTTTTTCAGCTGATTTATAAAGTTCCTCGCATTTAGCGTGAGCTCTTTTTACTATTTCTTCAGTAGGATAATAGACTTCGCCGGATAGTTTCTTTTCTGCCATAAAAATATCTCCATAATTATTGAATTACTTTTTATACCTGATAGAGGATTACCAACCTGAATGGCTAACTCCAAAAGACTTGCGTGTGAAATTAAATTAAGATTTGTTTAGAAGCAACATTAGTCGGCTAGCAACTTTAAGAAAAACGATTTCTATTAAATCAATTTACTCTCATTACAAATTATTTTATTTTTGTTTATTAATAGGAACGGTTTAATTGTGTTGCAAACAAAATTTTGAATCGTGAGGTGAAAGAATGAAATTTTACAATCAATTACATTTTAAAAATCTCTTCAGAATTATTTTATTTACACTTGTTAACCTTACAGCCGAATCTTCAGCATCGCAGCCACCGGATACAATGTGGACGAAAACTTTTGGAGGAAGTAACATCGACATAGGTCATTGTGTAGAACTAACTACCGATGGTGGTTTTGTTATTACTGGCTACACTCGTTCTTACGGAACAATGAGCGGCAGAAATGTATTGCTTATTAAAACGGATATAAATGGTAACACACTTTGGATTAATGCTTACGGTGGTAACGATGATGACGAAGGTTATTCTGTCAAGCAAACTCCTGATGGCGGCTACATAATTGCCGGATACACAAAATCTTTCGGCTCAGGATTAAAAGATGTTTATCTGATTAAAACGGATTCATCAGGAAATTTGCAATGGAGTAAAACATTTGGTGGCGCACAGGATGACGAAGGTTATTCACTACAATTAACCGCATCCGGAGGTTGCGTTATTGGCGGAGTTACTTCTTCTTCCGGTGCAGGAAGCAGAGATGTTTGGTTAATTAAGACTGATATTTCAGGAAATTTGATCTGGCAGAAAACACACGGAGGTTTGAGTTCAGATGGTGCCTGGTATGTTCAAAATACTTCAGACGGTGGTTATGTTTTAACCGGCTGGACATTTTCATATGGTCCGGGTTATGTTGGAAATACCTGGCTTGTAAAAACTGATTCACTTGGTAACCAGCAATGGAATAAATTTTTTGGAGGATCAGATGTGGATCGTGGTTATTGTGTGCAGCAAACTTCAGATGGTGGATATATTATTACCGGATATACAGCATCTTTCGGAGCCGGGCTTGATGATATGCTGCTTATAAAAACTGATAGTCTCGGAAATTCTGAATGGCAAAAAACTTTCGGAGGAACGGGCAGAGATTATGGTCAATCAGTGCAGCAGACCTCAGATAATGGATACATAGTTGTTGGTTATACTCTTTCTTTCGGAGCAGGTGGTGATGACATTTGGCTCGTTAAAACAGATACAAACGGAAATGAAGAATGGGACAAAACACTTGGCGGATCTGCATCAGATGTTGGCTATTGCGTCAAGGAAATTCCTGACGGTGGTTGCATACTTACCGGTCACACTCTTTCTTTTGGTGCAGGTGTTCATGACGTATGGCTAATTAAAATGGATAATATTATACCTGTTGAAATAATCAGCTTTACCGCAAATCTTGAAAATGAAAATGTTATTTTGCACTGGACAACTTCAACTGAGACAAATAATTCAGGCTTTAAAATTCTTCGCTTTTCTCAGGATGACAACGAATGGAAAGAAATAGGATTCGTACCTGGTTCAGGAACTTCGACAGAATTTCGCTATTATTCTTTTACAGATAAAAATATTCCGTTCGGGAAAAATCTATACCGTTTAAAGCAAATTGATTTTGATGGTCAGATTAATTTTTCTGGAGTGATTGAAGTTGATGCAGAATTTATTCCAAAGGAATTATTTCTTTATCAAAATTATCCCAATCCCTTTAATCCGGTTACAACAATAAATTATGATCTTCCTGATGCAGGTGAAGTAACTTTAATAATTTATGATATACTCGGAAAGAAAGCTAAAGAACTCGTAAACGGAAAACATCAGGCAGGGAGATATGCAGTACAGTTAAATGCTTCTGATTTTGATAGTGGAGTTTACATCTATCAACTTGTAAACGGGAATCATATAATTTCAAAGAAAATGATTCTGCTGAAATGAATTTTCAAGGGACACATTGATTGTGTCCCTCTTAATAAAAAATATTATTCCTTTTCATATCTCAATGATTTTCCTGAACTACTTCCTGGTTTCACCCATTCTTTCAGCAAACCAATTCTGTATGGATCAAGTTTCGCATTTGGGTGAGTGAAAGTATAAATGGTTAAAGGCATCTCTTCTTTTTCAACTACCTCTATTATCTCATCAAGTATATCACTTCTTTCTTTATCATTGTATTTATCCCATTCAGAAAAGTTGAGATGTTTTCTTCCATCTTCTACATCGCCGGCAACAAGAAATGAAACCGGTGCAATGTGAGAATACCACGGCCAGATAGTTTCATTTGAATGACAGTCGTAACATGAAGTTCTAAGAATTGTTGAAATATTATCCGGTGCACCGATATCCATGCTAACCGGCGGGTTTGTTCTCTCAACCGGAATGAACTGAATTCCAATTAAAACAATTATTAATATCACTAATATTTTTTTCATTTTTTATTCTTCCTTTGACTGATGAATCAATTACTGATAGCCAGCGAACTAAAAACAAATGTTTGCACGAATGCTTGATTGCATGCACCCATGCATTCATCCAATCATGCATTCACTTTCGGTCCCGCTGCTGCGATTTCTTTTTCAGTTTCAGCTTCGTATTCTTTAAAATTATTGACGAACATACCTGCAAGTTTTTTCGCCATTTCATCGTAAGCATTTTTATCCTTCCAGGTATTTTTCGGATTCAATACTTCAGTCGGAACACCATCACAGGTTTTAGGAATCTGCAAATTAAAAATAGGATCAGTTTCATATTCAAAATTATCAAGTTTCCCATCAAGTGCAGCGTTAAGCATGGCGCGTGTGTATTGTATTTTCATTCTGCTTCCAACTCCGTACGGACCTCCTGTCCAGCCAGTATTTACAAGCCAGCATTTTACTTTATGCTTTTTAATTTTTTCACCAAGCAGTTTAGCATAAACTGTCGGATGCCAAACCATAAATGGTGCACCGAAACAGGTACTGAAAGTTGCTTTGGGTTCAGTTACACCTTTTTCTGTACCTGCAACTTTTGCCGTATAACCCGAAATAAAGTGATACATAGCTTGTTCAGTGGTTAATTTTGAAATTGGAGGAAGAACACCAAACGCATCAGCAGTAAGCATAATAATATTTTCAGGATGACCGGCTTTTCCATCTTCGACAATGTTTTTTATATGAGTAATCGGATATGCAGCTCTTGTGTTTTCAGTAAATGTATCATCATTCAGATCAATTCTTCTTGTCTGTGCATCTATCTGAACATTCTCTAAAATGGTTCCGAACATTCTTGTTGTTTCATAGATATCCGGTTCTGCTTCTTCGGAAAGACGAATTACTTTCGCATAACATCCGCCCTCATAGTTGAATACTCCTTCCTCACTCCAGCCGTGTTCATCATCGCCAATTAATTTCCTTTTCGGATCAGCAGACAAAGTGGTTTTACCTGTGCCGGACAAACCAAAAAATAAAGCAACATCACCCCGTTCTCCAAGATTTGCTGAACAGTGCATCGACATTACATTCCTCATTGGCATTAGATAATTGAGAATGGTGAAAATAGATTTTTTAATTTCTCCTGCGTAACTGGAACCACCGATGAGTACAAGTTTTTTCTCAAAATTAATAATGATAAAGACTTCTGAATTAGTACCATCGTATTGAGGAAAAGCATGAAAATTTGGCATGTGAATCACAGTAAATTCAGGTATGTGATTTTCAAGTTCAGAGGAATTAGTATATCTCCTGAACATATTTCTGGCAAAAAGATTATGCCACGCAGCTTCAGTAATAACTCTTATCGGAAGACGATATTTTTCATCAGCACAAACGTAACAATCTTCAATGTAGAGATCTTTTCCCTGGATGTAAGCCAACATCTTGGCAAAGAGACGATTAAAATCTTCATCGGTCATTGATTTGTTAACTTTACCCCACCAGATATTTTTTTCGCTTGTTGGCTCTTTAACAATGAATTTATCATTTGGACTTCTACCGGTATGATAACCGGTTCTTACTACAATTGGTCCAAGATGAGCAAGCAGTCCTTCCCTTCTTCTTACAACCTGTTCATATAATGCCGGCGTTCCGTAATTATAAAATACTTCACGGATATTTCTAATTCCCTGTGCTTCAAATTCTTTTATAACTTTATCTTTTGGTATCATTTTAAACTCCTGTTCTTTTTGCTGATAATTTTCTGTAAAAAATATTTAGCATTCATCTAAGCAAATCTGAAAAATCGTATTCAATATTTTCTTCGCAATAAAAAGGCTCGCCATATTTTTTTCTTATCTGAAATCCGTAAAACTTTGCGCGTGCTTCAACATAGTCGAGGAATTCAGGTTTGCTGATAAAGGTATCTTCTCTTTTAAGTGAAGGATTATGAAACTGGCTTTTGAAAGCTTTACACGATTTCATTTTAGTCTCGAAAAACTCTGAAATATCAACAATGAATGAAGGCTGGAATAAGTAAGTCTGCATATAGTAAAATATTTTTTTTGGTCTGTAAGCAATCTGAGGTTTGCCTGATAGTGAAGTTTTAAATTTTTCCAGACCTGAACTAAACACTGACCTTTTGATAAGCTGGCTCACATCAATATGATCAGGGTGGCGGTCGTTGAAGTAAGGAGCAAACACTATGGAAGGTTTATATTTTCTGATTGTCTGAACAACTTTTTTAATGGAATCATGAGATAATGAAATACCACCGTCTTTTATTCCAAGATTCTCACGGACTTTCAGATTAAGTACTTTTGATGCTGCTACAGTTTCCTTTGCTCTCGTAATGATATTTCCTCTCGTACTCAACTCTGCCTTTGTTAAATCCACTACACCAACCTTTAACCCTTGTGAAGTAAATCGGGCAATTGTACCGCCCATTGAAAGCTCTGCATCATCAGGATGAGCCGCAAAAACTAAAACATCTAAATTCATAATTCTGATTTTTCTTTCATTAATTTATCGGATAATTGAACCCAAATATACTTTTAGTAATGAAACACTCAAAAGAATAAAAAGTTTCTTTTTGTTCCCTTTTTCAGGAGAAACTATTATTATGATAAAAGCTTTGTGATAACAAGAAATATTTGTTTTTTACCAACTAATGCTTAATTTCGGTGGAATTCTTTTCAGTGCTAATCCACTTTTTTAATAAACGGAGTAATAATGAAATATTTTTCAGCTTTATTTTTTTCATTTTTGTTTTTCCTGACAATTGCAAATGCACAGCCATCATACCAATGGGTGTTAAAGAGATCAGGAAGTAGTCTTGGCGGACCGATAGATTATAACAAGTTCAATACGAACCTGGTTTATTATGGATCAACAGCCACTATTTATAAAAGCACAAATAAGGGTGAATCATTTTCGGTAACAGGAACTCCTGTTCCCGGATCTTCTGATATTAAGTGTATTGTCCTCGATGATTTTAATCCCGGAACTTTTATCGTTGCAATTGAATCCTCTCCAAACGACAAAATTTATAAAACAACAAATGACGGGGTGAGTTGGTTATTAACTCTCGATGAAGGACAAATGTCATATTTTGGTATCCCTGTAACACAAGACCCTTCTCATCCGAATGATCTTTACACAATGGTTAATACTAATTTTAAAAAGTCAACTGACTTTGGCAGCACCTGGACTACAATCTCAAGCAACTTCGGACCTATTTCTGCACCTTGTGACATTGAAGTATTTCCTGATACAAGTATTATTCTGATTGGCGATAACGGTACCGGAATTTTTAAAAGCACTAATTATGGATTAACCTGGTCGCAAACTTATTTCACTTCCGGAGAAATACCGACTGTTGCAGTTGATTTTACTCATCCAGGTATCGTATGGGCAACAAAATGGGGTGGCAGCAGTCCTTATTTACTTAAATCCACTGACTATGGTAGCACATGGATAGCTCAATCAGCATTCACCAATAGTTATATGTGGGGTGTACACGTTCAGCCTGACGATGGCAATCTTGTCATTGCCGGTTGCTATTCTTGCGGAACTTCCTGGCGCACAAAAAATGGTGGACAAACATGGACACAAATTCCAATCAGTTCAACTAATTATCAATATTCTATCATTGACTCATTGAATCAGTTCGCAGCTCAGGGCAATGGTTTTTATAAACTTGAATCTCCCTGGTTTATTCCTGTAGAACTTTCATCTTTCACTGCACAATTAATTAACAGAGATGTTATTTTGAATTGGACAACCGCCACTGAGTTAAATAATCAGGGTTTTGAAATTGAATACAGTTCCGATAATGAAAATTTTTATATGATTGGTTTTGTTCCCGGTTTCGGAACTACAACTGAAATGAAATCTTATTCTTTCGTAATATCGAATGTTAACGCCGGAGTTCAATATTACAGACTTAAACAAATTGATTTTGATGGTACTGCCACAATTTATAATTCAGTTGAAGTAACCGGTCCTGTTCCAAATACTTTTGTACTTAATCAGAATCATCCGAATCCATTTAATCCTTCAACAACAATTTCATTTTCACTACCTGTTGAATCGAATGTAAGCATTAAGCTTTTCAATATGCTCGGGCAGGAAATTGCTCAGATTTCCGAAGGTGAATTTCAAGCCGGAAATCACAATGTTGAATTCAACGCAAGAGATTTATCAAGCGGCGCTTACATTTATACATTAGAAGCAAAGGGAATAAATGGTGCGAACTTCAAATCAACCAGAAAGATGTTATTACTGCGTTGACAGTTTTACATTGTTGAAGTATTAACTTTTCATTAAAATGAGTCCCGTAAATCGGGACTTTTTTTAATTCCGGAGATAAATAATGAAAATAAATTTACTGATTGCAATAGCTTTTATATCTTTCCTTGCTTATTCAAATATCAACTATTTGCATGGAATTGTTGGAATGACTTTGAGAGATGGTGGTATCGGATGCATCTGTCATAATTTTTCACCAACCGATTCTGTAAATGTATGGATAGAAGGTCCCGACAGTGTAATAAGAAATACTACCGCTCAATACAAACTTTTAATGACCGGTGGACCTGCAGTAGCCGGTGGTTTTAATATTGCAAGTCACATCGGAACACTTGATACTGCAGATACACTAACCCAGGTATTATTTGGTGAGTTGACACATTCATCACCAAATCAATTTATAAACGATACTGTCTTCTGGAATTTTTTATACACAGCTCCTGATAGTCTGCTAACGGATACTTTATATTCCGTTGCAAACAGTGTAAACCGGGACAGCATACCAAGTGATCTCGATCAATGGAATTTTGGTGAGAACTTTATGATTCACGTAGTAGATAATCCTGTATATGTTCAAAACGAAAATTTATCCCCTGAAAAATTTGTGCTTTATCAGAACTATCCGAACCCGTTTAATCCCTCGACAAAAATAAAATTCACAATTACGTCAAACGTTAAAAGTGAAATGTCAAACGTAATGTTAAAAGTTTTTGACGTCTTAGGAAATGAAGTTGCTGTTTTAGTTAATGAAGATTTGGCGCCAGGTGATTATGAAGTTGAGTTTCTTCCAGAATCAAGTGTCCCGCAGCTGGCATCCGGAATTTATCTATATCAGCTTAAAGCCGGAAATTTCACTCAAACAAAAAAGATGCTGCTTTTAAAATAATTTACTGCTTAATCTTAATATCAGAAGGATGACAGGTTGAACAATCTGCATCTTCCAAAAAAGCAGAGAGCGGTTCAGTGATTGGTTTCTGCGTCATCAGACTGTGTTTGATAAGTCTTCCCAGTAATTCATTATCAATATCCAGCCCGAAGTAAATTGATTGTGTTGAATCAGGATAAGTAAGAATAATTACAGGCATGGAACCGGTAATTTCAGTTGTATCACTTTTCTGAATTGTATATTGGTGGCTACCTGTTTTTACTACAGAATCCTCTTCATAAGGATACCAGCCGATTTTCACTTCAATTGGATGATGAAAGTAATCAGCCTTCCACTCTGAAAATGATCGAACTCTTGGTGTATCATCCAAAATATTTTTTGATGTTGAGCAATACAATACTGAAAAACTTATTGCTGCAACTAAAACATAAAATTTCATTTCGCTATCCTGATTTAATTTCTATTACAAATATAAAATATTCTAATAAAGTTTAGATAATAAATCATATCCCCGGATAAACTCCAAAGAAGATCATCAGAAAGCCAACTGTGTCATAAATTCCATGAGCCAGAATTGCAGCCCAGAGATTTCTGTTTGTTGCAAAGTAAAGCCACGCAAAAATAAATCCGGTCAAACCAGTAATTATCATTCCTGATAATCCCTGATACATATGCCCGAAACCGAATAAAAAATTTGAGAGGATAAGACCAACAATCCAGCCTGTATTATTCCTGTTGAACAAATCGGCAATCCTGTGCATAAAATATCCGCGGTAAATCATCTCTTCAATGAATGCTGCAAATGTCCAGGACAATGCAAGATAAAAAAGTAACTGAGGAAAATTCCCAACCATTGGTCTGAAAATGCTAACGTCGGGAATATCACCTGTCAGCTTTCCAAGAAAAGGTTCTATTACATACAGACTGAGTGCCTGAAAAACAATTCCAACTAACAGAGCAAGTAAGATAGTTCTCTTCCAGCTATCGGGTTTCTTTAAACCAAAATCACTCCACCCTTTTCCTCTTAACCAGAGTGAGAGCCACGCATACAAAACAACTGCGAGAATTATAAACTGAGTTATCCATCCAAATTCAATTGCCAGTAGAACAAAAATGGCGATTGAAATTTCGACGAAGGTGGCCCACTTGTTTCGGTCAATGAAAGATTTTATTTGATCACGCATAAATCAGAAAAAATTATTCTGCTTCGAGATGCTTGCCCGATTTGATGTAAGGCTCAAGCTGCTCAAAAATAAAATGTTCCCAAACTCGTTCGACAATTGCCGGAAGACCTTCTTCAACTTCACCTGCAGCATGAACTGAGACCTTAAACAAAGTTGAATCAGTTCCAACTGGTTCAAACTTATATGTAGTGACAACCTGAATTGCTTTTCCGGATAAACCAAGCGGACCATCAAAGCGAAGCATCTTTCCCCTGTGAGCATAAATTACTCTTGCGTGAAGGACACCGTTACCTTCATTATCAAAAATTTCCCAGAAGCCTCCACCCGGAAATGGTTCTATATAAAACTTTTTCGGATTACCTGAGAAAGTGTGATCCCACCAGCCACTTATATCTCCGGTTACTGCATCGAATATTATTTCCGGAGTCCCGGGCAAAGTGACCTGTTTAACAAATGAAAAAACATCATATTTTGGTTTAGAGGATTGACTTTCCTGTGCTTGTAAAAATACAGAACAGAAAAAAAACACTGAAATGAAAACTGAATATTTCATTGATGATATCCTTTTGGTTAATTAAAAAAAATTCTGGTCATTTGTCAGAATAAAATTAAAATCTCTTTTTATCATTTAATCTTCATTCATTCTATTTTGATGAATCTTTTAGTTTAATCTAAGAAATTAATTTGTAATCAAAAGAATGGAATCAGGGATTTGATAACTTGTTCTTTACTTTAAAAGTAAAATCTTGTGACTGAATATTCTTTCGGATGTTCTTAAAATAATAAAATACACACCGCTGGATAATGAATTTGCATTCAAATGAATTTCATATTCTCCGGGTAACTTATAACCAGCAGAAAGTGATTTTATTTTTTCTCCGACAGTGCTATACAAATCCAATGATATCTCATCAGCTTCAGGTAAAGCAAATCGGACTGTTGTAGAACTATTGAAAGGATTCGGAAAATTATTTACTGAAATTGAATGCGGAATGATTACATTTTCCTTTGCTGACACTACAATGTTTTCAGCTAATGAGGCAATGGTTCCAATGCCAAGCTTAGCAACATTATGAAAGTAAGGTAAATTAAATTTATCAATTCTATCCTGTGCACTGTGATAATATGGATTGAAATCTCCTCCGTAATAAGCTTCGCTGAAACAAATTGCTGAGTAACTGTGCTGCCAGAATGAATTATGATCACTTGCTGTGGTTCCGGGATTATAAACAACCGGCTGCAACGGCAGATTATAGATTGTGTCAATTGCATACATGAAATTACCCAGCAAAACTGAATTCGATATTGTTCTTGTGTGAATATCCATTTTCCCGTCATCATTACTATCCCAGCCAGCCATTTCAAAATTCAGTACGCCTTTTATATCCATATCATTTGAATCAGCCTGCGAAGCAAAAAACGAACTGCCGACTAATCCGATTTCTTCCTCATCCCAGAGTGCGTAGATAATCGAATAATTAAATTGATAATCAGATAAAATTCTTGCGGCTTCTAAAACTCCCGCAACACCGCTTGCGTTGTCATCTGCACAATAAAAAGTTACAGCATCATAATGAGCACAATAAATAAAATACTTATCGGGATAAATTGTTCCCTGCTGAATTGCGTAAATATTTCTTCCCTGGCTGCTGTATTGCTGATCATAAATTTCTAAACCGAATGTCTCTAACTTTTCTTTAATATATTCAGCCGCAAGATTATTTCCCTGGTAACTTACTCTGTGAGTAATTAAAACTTTAGAACCATTTATGACAACTGAATCTTCGCCTGAAAGAATGCGCACATACGAGACTAAAGAATCTAAATTAGTTTGATTCATTAATGCTTCTATGAACGGATCATAACTTTGACTAAAACAAAAAGAGTAGGTAAGAAATTGCAGGAGTACTAATAATTTTATTTTCATTTGATATTAATTGTTTTTTTTATTTACATTACGAAAGACTTTGCCGCTAACCGGCGCCCGGCTTGCCCGCCGTAAATTTTAACGTAGGCGGGAACAAGGATGCCGAACAATACCAACAACTTTTTATTTATTAAAAATATTTTTTAACAGAACAACTTTGAACAAGAAACTTTACACGGAACAACAAAGCCAATAATTTCAAAAATGCCGAATGCGAATACGGCGTCCGCTTGATTGGCTTGTTATACTTACGTGCTTTAATTTTAAGGGCAAGCATTCCTACTTGCCCTATATTTTTTAGTAACGGTTTTATTTCAGTAATGTCATCTTATTATTTTGAACAAAGTCATTTACACGCAATGAATAAATATAAACATCCGAAGGAAGATTACTCGCATTGAATGAAACATAATATTGTCCTTCATCTTGTGTTTCGTTTACTAATTTTACAACTTCTCTTCCGAGCATATCATAGACTGTCAAAGATACAAAACCCCTTTCTTTTATCTGATAAGAAAGCGTAGTCATCGGATTGAAAGGGTTCGGAAAATTTTGTTCTAATGAATAGACCAATGGTTTATTATTTAATGAATAATCTCCTTTTATTTTTTCTGAATAGGGAATATTTTTTAACATCTTTGTATTAAATAAGTCTGACCACAAAGACCATTTGTATTGGCTATCTCTTACCCTTACCCTGAAGTAAACTGGAATACTTCCATTTGGATTATAGTTAACGCTACCATCTGACCATACACGATTTGGTCCGAAATATACCGTGGTCCATGAACCAGATCCAATTTTTCTTTGGAGTTCAGACCAAGTGATGTCAGGTTCAATAGGATAACCATCAAAAAGATCAGCTCCCCAGCCTAAATAAATCCAGCCCAGTTGAATTGGTCCTTCACCCGGATGGTACCAACTTAGATAAGGTTTTGAAGGATGTAATGAAACGGCTGACGAACTGTCGTAGTACACATTAAATGTAATAGTTCCTGTTTGACTATTTTCATTTACTATTTCAATAGATAGCCATGTTGTTTGTTTGGCATTATTCTGTGTGTTCGGATTACTAAACAGTGTAATTGGATTATTCTTCGAAAAACCAAAAGCATCGTTTCCATCTCCAAGGAAAACAGTTTTTTCTATTTCTTGATTAGTAAACACATCGAGATAAAAGTGGATATTACTTGGATTCGGAACATTTGGAGTAGGAGGAGGTCCAACCCAAGTAAACGGAGTTAATCTTGAATCATCATAACCATTTACGCGATCAATTTGTGTTCTTTTATAAACACCTAAAGCACTTGGATAATATGATGGATGTACTACAGTGTCTGCCGTCCAATACCAGCGACCGTCCGCTGGCGTTAATCTTAATTGGCTGAATGGATTTGTATTACCTGTTTGATGAATTAAATAAAGACCTTTTGCATTCGGGTCGTGTACTTCTGGATTATCGAATTGAGATAACTTAATATGATACTCTAACCTAATGAACTCATTAGAATTACTGCCTGATACCTTTATTTTTACCGAATTATTTGTTTGAACATAATCCGTTAACGTAATACCTAACGTCGTTTGATAAATACTATCAGGAGCATGCCAACCGATTAATTCCCGTTCATAAGAATTTGGAGGACAATATCCTTGACTATTTAACCTGCAACCCCAATCACTCAGCATTCCCCAGAATCCATTACCGCTGTGACCATAGTATTGACCATCTGTCATCCAATGATGACTAAACTCGTGTACCTGAACTTGATATGGAATAGTACCTCCCATAACTGAAGTTGTACCTAAACCAGGCCACCTTTGACTTGTCGCAGGGTTATAAAGTACTGGGTGTCCTCCACCTATTTTTCTTTGACCATTATCAACAAAAAATTCTATGGGTTCATTATAACCACCCGTTGTTCGAGGATAACCTAAAGAAGATTCACCACCATAAAAGTATAAAATAGACATATTTGGTACATTACGATAAATCATAAAGATATCATCTACTCTTCCATCGGATTCCTTTCTTACATCATATTCACTATATCTTTTCCAATTATCGAATTCTGAAAAATCGAGTGATTGATCTAGTTGCTGTAATACCTCCATATTAATGTTCCACCGTTTGAAGTCATTATTAAGATAATATTGATGCGTATGCGGTGTTACGACAAATCTTGTTTTACCAATAATAGTGAATTGACCAACAGACATTTCACGGAAATAATGAGTGAGATTTCCGTTAGTTGACATTTGTGATGTTGTTGAATCAATGTAAGTTTTTAGAAATGTCGGACCCGGATAAACACCTGATAAAGGATTTGTTGGCCAAAGAATAAAAGTAGTATCATAAGCATCATCTGGAAACTGTACAAAGACGATAAGAACTTTAAGCGTGTCACGAGCTGTCATCCATTTCCCTCCTTTTTGAGACGCCATTAGACTTTCTCCATATCCTGTCATTCCGCAGTCAATGTCAGAATATGTTTGAGGAAAAATTTGAATTGTGAAAAATGCAAAGAGTAACAGGCAATTCAAAGTTTTCAGAACTTTGAGAAATATGTCAAAGTTTGTATACAAAACAACCTCCAATAATTAAATTGATATAAAGGTTGCATTCGCCCATATTTGTATCGGCTATTTGGAAAGGCATGGACAAACGCGTCAACTTGTTCTGCCTATCCGTTAATAAAGGCTGCGGAAGCTGTACGCAATTACAGCTTCCGATTTTTCTATTCTGGTTATTTAGTTAATAACATTTTGATAGTTTTTAAACCTTCAAAAGCATTTAACCTGCAAAAGTATATGCCGCTAGCCAAACCTGAAGCATTCCAATGATATCTATGAATGCCGGCTTCTTTAACACCTTCATAAATTATTGATACTTGCCTCCCAAGTATATCATAGATTCTCAGACTTATTTCAGCTTCTTCCGGTAGTATAAATTCTATTGTTGTGCTGGGATTAAAGGGGTTAGGATAATTCTGTTTTATTGTAAAGTCTCTTGGAATTTTATCTCTTTTTAATTCTACATTTGTAATAATTCCAAAAGTATCACCCTCAACTATGCATCCTTTAAGAGAGTAAAAGTACCCAGGTTCTTCCCATTCATAAATTAAACCAAAACCACTTGCAAGCCAGCGTTCCCTTAGAATATAAGGGAATGGTGTTGAATCCGGGTGTGCCGGTCCATATTGGTATACTTTTATGGTTGTTAAATTTGAAAAAACATAGCCAGTGTCTATCCCTGCTACCCAAGCCCATTCTGGATTATTAAACCAAACATCGCCAGAATCAGCTTCCAATTTATAGATTAAATACTCACTACCAACTACATATGGATCGAGATAAACATTTAAAGAAGTATCTATTTTATATCTAGGTAAGCTTTCATTATCATAAAAAAGAAATTTGCTGCTATCTTGGGAAAGGGAGTCTCGAGTGATAGTAGTTGTGTAAAAGTTAGTATTACCGTTCCAGTAATCATAATCCCACCTATTCCCAATGCTGTGTGGGAAATAACTTAATGGTTCCTGTGAAAAGGAAATGTAAAATGGTAAATAAAAAAATATTAAGCATTGTAATAAAATCCTTTTCATAATTAATTTCCTTTCCTAATCGATGAAAGAATAAATTTATGATCTTATTCTAGCTAATAATACAAATAAAAATGCAGTTACAAAATATATCTTCACGAAAGAGTAAGTATAACGACGTTGCCGATAACCCGCCGCCCAAAACAGCAATGCAGCTTAAAACGACAAAGCCAAAGATTAAGCAAACTGCACTTATCTTTCTTCGCAAGTGCAGTTTGCAACAATGTTATTTAATAGAACTACTTAGAACAACAAACTTAAAACGGAAAAACCCAACCAAAAATTTTAGAAAACCCAAATGCGAAAAGGCGGTCGGGTTGATTGGCTGGTTATATGCAGCTCTATAATTTCTTTATATAAAATTAAACTAAAAATAAACGACAAAGAACATTTTTAATAAACTTTTTAACTCAAAAAATATTTTACATTGTTACTTATAGTCTTTGAATTATAGTCAACAATGGGAGAATTTTGTAGTATGAAAATAAAATTAAAAATAGGACAAAGGATAAGAAAATTAAGAGAATCCGCTAATATGTCACAAAAAGATCTAGCTTTTTCAGCCGATTTAGATCGGAGCTATATTGCAAGTGTTGAAAGCGGCCAAAGAAATATTTCAATTGTTAATATTGAAAAAATTGCCGATGCTCTTAATTGCTCACTAAAGGAATTTTTTAACGATGCAGAATTTGATAAATCTTCAAGACGCCCTAGATAGTATTAAAAAATCCATTGAAAAAGCTATAAGAAACAATGGTACTGAAGGGAAAAATAATCTCATCCGAACACAAAAACCAATTAAGTTATTACACGATGTAGTTAAATCAGAATTAATAAGAAATAAAGTAAATCCTAGATTAATCATTCCGCCATTGGGTCAATCTAAAGGTGAATATTCATTAGCCGGTTTTTTCAAAAAGAAAGATCAAGATATTTGTGTTATCCCAAATAATATTGAACCAAAAGAGGAGACTCTGAACTTTGAAGGAATATTATACGGTCAAAAGGATAACCTTGGTTATAAATTCACTGAACAAATATTATCAATTAATGTTAGAAGCCAATTAAGTAGTTCAGCTAAGAATTTCGATACATTGTATGAACGAACATTTGCCGAAGCATTAAATTTACATTTGCGATGTTCTAAAATGGTTTTAGGTGAATTTTATATGATTGCAGTGAATGAGTATGACAGCAATTATGCAAATAAAAAACAAGTTAAATTCAAAAACATAAAGGGTGTGTCTCAGCATATCGAGAAATATATACTATCATTTAACGCTGTTAATAACCGAAAATCATTAAAAACAGATCAATACAAGTATGAGCGAGTTTGTTTGTTAATAGTTGATTTTAGTAAATCACCGCCAAAGATTTATAGTTATGATGAACAATTAAAAGAAGATGGCCTATTATCTGATAATTCAAAAGCAACTTTGAAAAATCTTAACTTTGAATCGTTTATTAAGGATTTACTTGGAATTTATACTGAAAGATTCGGTGCCAACATTTTCAATTGATATTTTTCAATAAGAAAATTATCTATTTCATTCTTATCGGTTAGTTCTCTCAATTCTTCAATCTCATTTTCTGAAAATTCTGGGATAGTAAATCTTTCTATGAAATTTTTTTGATAGCAAGGATATCCTCCTTCGATAGCTACGCTGGTTTTGCTTATATAATAGTGCATAACATAAGAATTTAGAATTTTTTGCACCACCCGAATATTTTCTACTCTGGTTAACTGATTAATTTCAGAATCTGAGAACGCTAAATAATTATCTTCAAATTTCTTAAAATATATTCCATATCCATTTGTAAAGAATGCATCATCTTCCTCAACTAATAGAAATCGTGGATAACTGCTGAATGTTGGGGTCAGTAGCTTTTTACCAGTCTTGGTAAGTCCTTGAGTTCTTCCCCAAACATAAAATGGCTCATAGTTATTTTTTCCTTTATCTCTTTTTATCAATTCACCTTTTATTGAAAGAAAATATTTATAACACTTAGGATATTTTTTTTGCATTTCACTTTCTAATATTGGAATAGCTACATTGTTTTTAATTTTAAACGGACAAATAATTCTTCGTGAGTTCAGAGAAATCTCGTCTTGACTTTTGAAATCTGATATTTTGTAAATAGGCCTTGTAATTTCCTTTTCAATCTCAAAAACTCCATCATCTGTTGCCTTATATAAATATTTTCCCTTTTCAGTTTTACCATCAATAAAGTACAATTCATCTTTAAGCGTAGCAATACCAACGTTAATGTCAAAAAGTTTTTTTATAGGAATTCCAATTGTTTCAATGAGTCTTATGTTTTCTTGTTCATCACTTTTTAATAAACGCCACTTTTTATAATTTAAATTTTGAACAGCATTAGGTGAACCATTAACTTTCATTAAAAATTCTTCCGGTTCTTCATTTTCTTTAATACGGTCAAAAAATATGATGTCATTTTGTTTTTTATTAAGAATAGTGATTGCGGTATAAGTTTGAACATCAAAAACTTTTTTATGATTGAAATCTATAATCCGCTCAACACATTTATGATTTTGAAAGAATATACGCAGAGATTCACCGGCTAACGAGGTGAAATAATTATTTGGAGTTATATAACCCAACTTACCGGTATCAGAAAGTAATTTGTAACCCAACTCGAAAAAAGCAAAATAAAGGTTGAACGTTCCTTGCTCAATTGTTTTCCAATGCCTCACAAGAAATTGTCTATTTTTATCAGATAAATCTTGAAATTTTACATATGGGGGATTACCAACTACATTATCAAATTTATCTTTCCATTCTGTTCGAAGACTATCTTGGCAAAATAAATTAAAATCTTTCTCTTCAATTATTTCATTGTGTTGAAGCGCATAAATAGTTAATAGAAGTTTTGCTCGATTAATATTATAGTCTAGTATGTCAGAACCAAACACGTTTTCTTTAATGGTTTTTTTAATAGGTTTTCTGTACTTGTTCTTATAATATTCCACTAGCCCGAGCAGAAAAGCTCCGCTTCCACAACTTGGGTCTATATTTTTATCCGATTCTTTCGGTCCAATTTCACTGATTATAAAATCGATAATATATGTGGGGGTGAAAAAGGCTCCATTAAATTTCTTATCTTTTTCTGGAATAATAAGTTCAAGGTAGTTTTCTAATTCCTTCACTGAATCAATGTTTAATGCAGAAGTGTCAAAATAAAGTTTTGTGTCCCTCTCAAAATCAGTAAAATAATTTTTTAGCAAGTCACTTCTACTATAATCAAGATTAATATTTCTCAAAAAGCTGAAAATTAAATGCTTCTCAAGGTTTTTAATATCTTGAGTAGTGATTAAATCTTTCAGTAATTTTTTATTCATTTTAACACGTGTTGACTTTGAGTAACAAATTTAATTCTTTATATCAAAAGTAACAATATTTTTATAAAATTTTATTGGAAAAATTTAATCAGATAAAGGAAGAGAAAGAAAAATACTTAGTAAAAAAATTACTGCATATAACTATTAATTAA
>JACAFA010000124.1 GCA_013388525.1 Ignavibacteriaceae bacterium
CGAACTTCTTTTACACCAGCAGATACAGCACTTATCTGGTAAAACTTTGAATCAGTTTCTTCTGCGATTATTTGTGCGAGAGTTGTTTTGCCTGTTCCGGGAGGACCCCAAAGAATGAATGGACTGATATTTTTATTTTCAATCATTAATCTGATTGGCTTACCTTCACCAACAAGATGTTCCTGCCCGTAAAACTCAGCCAGAGATTTTGGTCTTACCCGATCAGCGAGCGGTGCAGAAGGAATTTTTGATGTGTCACTTTTCTTCGACTTCAATTACAGTTTCACTTTCACGTTTCATATTATACTTTTCTCTGGCAATCTGTTCCATCTTTGCGGGAATTTTTTTTTGCAATGAATCAATCTCATTTTTTAATTGTTCATTTTCTAACTTAACCCTATCAAGTTCAATTTGCATCGAATCAACCTGGCTTTTCAAACCAAAATATTTAATAACACCTCTTTCATTAAAAAAAATATAAATTATTCCGATGATGACAATTACTAAAAACAAATAGTAAATAAATTTTCTTTTACCTTTAGCCATCAAAGTGCCTGCTGAATAATTCTCATAATTAATTCATCGAAAGAAATTCCAACTGCTTTTGCTGCTTTCGGGACAAGACTTGTTGGAGTCATTCCCGGTAATGTATTCACTTCAAGACAGTATAATTCATTTTGATCAGTCATTCTGAAATCAACTCTCGCATAACCTTCACAGCCTAGAGAATGAAAAGCAGTCAGCGCCTGCTGCTGTGCTTTCTTTGCAACTTCGTCAGGAATTTTTGCGGGAACAATATACTCACTCATACCGGAAGTGTATTTGTGTTTGTAATCGTAGAAGCCATCTTTTGGAACAATCTCAAGAACAGGTAAAGCTTCATTCAATAATATTGCAACTGTCAATTCTCTTCCTGGGATATATTTTTCAATCAATGCTTTTGAGGAATATGTTTGAGCAATTACGATTCCTTCTTCAACTTCCGATTCATCCTGAACAATTTTTAAACCGACAGTTGAGCCCTGATCGTTTGCTTTGATAATACACGGAAAACCAAATTTCTGATTTATTTCATCTGCAATCAAAACAGGTTCGAATCTTCTTTCGCTGATAGTAAACCAATCTGCAGTTTGAACTCCGGACTGCCTGAAAATTACTTTCGACATTTCTTTATCCATTGCCAAAGCACTTGCAAGAACTTTTGAACCCGTGTATTTCATTCCTCTTAATTCAAGAAGAGATTGAATTGTTCCATCTTCTGCCCACTTACCGTGCATTGCAGAAAAAACAACATCAACACCATCAAGCATACTTGAGTTTATTGCATCTATGCAATTGCGGTTTGATATTTCAGAATAATCTTTCTCCAGAAAAAATTGTTCTTCTTCTTTCGGCTGGTTTAATCCATAAGCAGGGTCAATAACTATTGTGGGATACTGAAGATTTTTTAATGCCTGAAGAATTCCTTTGCCGGACATTTTTGAAACTTGTCTTTCGGGAGAAGTGCCACCGACTAATAAGGCGATACGAGGATTTATTATCTTTTTCATTTATACGGAGTCAAGCCATCTCTAAACGTCGAACACTAAATATTTCACCGCTTTTTAGTGGTTCAATCTCAGATTCAGTAACAGTGACCACAGCAATTGTATCTCCAAGTACATTAAAAACTTCTAAAGAATATCCGTCTGCATTACTACTTGACGGGTGGTGTTCTACAATCGTAGCCACATCTCCCTTTTTCAATTTTTTCCCCGGGATATCTTTAAGTAAAACTACTTCTTTATATAATTCATATTTCATAATTACCTCATTTCTTTTTCAATTTCGTTTTGACGTCAGTCTGGAAACATCGTAATAAACTTTGTCGCTTTAGTTTCATGTTCGGTCATCCAGATTGTATGAACTTTTATACTTTTTCCATTGGGTCCATTAAGAATTCCTTTTATTGCAAATATTCGACCGTATTTTGTTTCTTCAGTTGGTGTAGCATCAAGAGACAATATTTGAGTACGTAAATCCACTTCTAATTGTTTCCAATCACTGATGTTATATCCGGCTTTCGCAAGCCATTTTGATTTATCATTTCTTTTTCTTTGTGATAAAAGATAATTTTTTATTTTATCTTCAGTAATTACAGCATTAGATGGCAATTTCATTGATTGATTATCCGGTTTAAGTCAAATTTATGTAAACGATTAATTGTTAGCAACACATTGCCTTGAGCAGGATATTACTTTCTTTGAAATTCAGGAATCAAATTATAAATAACAAATATTAATTAATAAAATATCGAACCTTTGGAATTTGGAGGTATAAATTAGATATTAGTTGAAATTCTTATAATATAAAAAGGAAGAGACTCCAAATAATTAATAATTTTGTAGTGACAAAAAAACAAAAACAATTAAAAGGAGTCTCTGAGATGAAAAATAAGGAAAATGTAGCACAAAATCTTGATTGGTATAGGAATCAATCACTGGAAACACAGATAAGTTTATTCGGTAACTTTTTGGAAGTGGCTAAGTTGTTGGCAAATCAAATGCTGGAAGAAGAAGTAAAAGAAAAAGCAGGTCAAAGGTATGATAGAGAAAAACCATCATCAGGCAGATACAGTCGTTGGGGCAGCAATCCAGGAAGCATAAGAATAGGAGAAGAGAAAGTAAAAATAAAAGTTCCAAGAATACACGATAATCAGAGCATGATTACCGAAAGTCCGGATAGTTATCAAAAACTAAAGTCAATAGAGTTGCCATCAGAGGCTTTGATGAAAAGAATAATACTGGGATTAAGTCAGCACGACTATCAGGAAGTAGTAAAGATGGGAGTAGAGAGCTTCGGATTGAGTCAGTCAACAGTAAGTAAAGCCTTTATAGAAGAAAGCACAAAGGCATTGGAGGAATTTGAAAAAAGGGATTTGGGATTATATGATTTTATAGCCCTGGTAATAGACGGAAAATATCTGTCGAAAGAAAACACGGTAATAGCCCTTGG
This sequence comes from Ignavibacteriaceae bacterium, assembly GCA_013388525.1. Next base: position 2,995 of record JACAFA010000124.1, read on the forward strand.
AATAACGATCAGTGGAGAAAAGATACCCTTGGGCTTTATCCAGACAACAACAGAAAACAGCAATGCAGTCAAAGGATTGTTAAAAGATTTACTAAGAAGGAATTTCAAATACACAGAAGGGATACTTGCTTTAGTAGATGGCTCAAAGGGATTAAGAAAAGCAATAGATGAGACCTTCGGGAAATATGCCTTAGTACAACGCTGCCAGTGGCATAAGAGAGCAAATGTTCTCAGTTACTTAAGTCAAGAGCATCAGGACCATTACAGGGGCAAGCTGCAAAGAGCTTATAGTGAGCCTGATTATCAAACTGCAAAGTCAAAGCTAAAAGAAATAATGATAGAGTTAATGAAGATCAATAGAAGCGCAGCAAGATCTCTTGAAGAAGGATTAGAGGAAACATTAACCCTACATCGTTTAGGTTTAGTAGAACAGTTAGGCAGATCATTTACAACCACGAATTTAATAGAAAACCTAAATTCTCAGCTAAAGAAATACATAGGCAGAGTAAAGAGATGGATGAACTCAGAAATGCGAAGTAGATGGATGGCAGTAGCTTTATTCCAGATAGAGAGAAGAATGAGAAAAGTAAACAACTATGAAAAATTACATTTACTTAGAACAGCTTTAAAAACAGAATTAAAGATCAAACAAAAGAAAGCAGCTTGATGAAATGAAGGAGTCTCTATTTTCAACTAAGTTTGACTTTATACCATTTGGAATTTTAAAATTGGTTATTGTTTGAGATTTATCATTTGTTATTTGTGATTTTAAAAAACATTTCTCATATCCTGTGTAATCCCATAAGTCTCTTCTGAAATTTCAAATAATCTTTTAACATCTTCAGCTGATAATTCAATTGGAGTTCCAAGCTGCTTTGCTTTAAAAAGCGTCTCAGCAGCGTGTTCAAGCTTTTCCATTTTGTAATAAGCATCGTCAACATTTTTTCCGAGCGTAAGTGCACCATGATTCTGAAGAAGAAATGCCCAGCCATAATCTATATAAGGATCAAGACTCAACGGGAGCTCATTAGTTGACGGAGTTGCATATTTACACAAATGAATTTTTCCAAGCGTTAAAATCACTTCGGGGAAATAATGCTTGACCAATCCTTCTCCCAGCAATGAAAATGCAGTTGCATAAACAGGATGGCAGTGAACAACTGCGTTAACATCTTTTCTTTTTGAATATGCATAAAGATGAAGCTTGAACTCCGTTGTGATTTTTCCTTCTCCTTTTAAGTGCCTTCCATTGAAATCAAACTCGAGAATATCTTTTTCTGAAATTTCTCCCTTGCAAATTCCGGAACGCGTTATAAGAATAGTATTATCAGAAGTTATTAAAGAAACATTTCCATCGCTAGCTGCAACAAATCCTTTTTGGTAAACTTTATGACAAACGGAAATCAGCCTATCTATCTCTGACATTTTCTTTCCAAATCTTCCATTAATTTCATATTGATCAGTCCGTCTTCACCGGTAACAGGCGGAGTTTGATTTTTCAGAAATGATTTTTGAATTGCTCTCATCATAAATAAAAATTTGTTGCCACGTTTTCGGAAACTTTTCTTTGCTTCACCATCAAGCTGAATCGTCAACTTTGATGGAGAACCTTTCACTCCAATAAAATTCTCGATACTAATCGCACCGGTATGACCGAGTATCTCTATTCTGTTAAAAGCCTTTTTTGTATTGTACGAAACATTAAATGAACCGTAATTGTGATTTTCGAATTTTACCAAAGCAGAAACAAAATCTTCCACTTCATAATTGTAGATAACGTTATCCATATATCCGTTTATTTCAGAAATTTCTCCTCCGAATAATCTTAAAAGATCGAGAATATGACTTCCAAGATCACGCAGAGCACCGCCGCCGCTTAGTTTCTTATTGAATCTGAAATTATTGCTTGGCGAAAAGTCAAGATTGAATGAAGCATTCACACTTACAAGCTTGCCTATCGTTTGGTTCTTTATTAATTCTTTTGCTTTGATGACGTGAGGGTGAAGTCGATGAACAAAATTAACGGCAAGCAAAACATTATTTCTTTTACAGGCTTCTACCATTTCTTCAGCTTGTTTACTATCAATAGCAAGCGGCTTTTCGCAAAGTATCTTTTTTCCTGCTTCTGCAGCTTTGATCACCTGTTCATAATGATGTGAGTTTACACTAGCAACAAAAACACAATCAATATCTGATTTCAGGAATTCTTCATAATTATCAAAGTAACCGGAA
>JACAFA010000182.1 GCA_013388525.1 Ignavibacteriaceae bacterium
CCCCCCCCCCGAAAAATTTTCCAAAAAAATTCTCCGGCAGGTATGAAAAGCAAATTTCATATTGCTTCGGTAGGAAAGTATCCAACTGGTTTTACGTAGCTTGATGGAAGTTAGTAATCTTTCTGAATTCATTTCAGAATCTAACAGTGTTTCTTTCCCTAAATATTTTTTATAAGGGTATTAGAAGATGAAATTAAAATTAGTTTGTTGTCTTCTGCTGATAGTTAGCAGTTCTTCTTTAGCACAGCTTAGCAGAGAAGAAAAAGTTGAACAGCTTAAAAGCAGGACAGATATAAAAGTAACAGAAGTAGAAAAAGACATACTTAAAATAGAATATCCAAACGGCAAAGTGATGTACAAAAACATCGGTGATTACCAGCCCTCAACCGACTATCAACAACCTACAACCTACAGCCCAACTTACGACAGCACAATAATAGACCTTACAACCATTGATACAACTCTCTACTATTACAAATACAGGTTTTGGCAGGAAGTGTTAATTTCAAACCGAAAATTTCCTATTATAGGTGATATTAATGGCAATGGAAGGGTTGAGCTTTATGGCTTTGAAAAAGATTATACTACTGACTATACAAGTGTTGTTGCGAAAGAGATGAATGCAAACGGAAACTTTGACTCTGTCTGGTATTATAACCCGAGTACTCTTGCACGAAATATTTATGATGTAGATGGTGATGGGAATTTAGATCTTCACTTAACCTCGGATGAAAGCGATACTGTTATTCATTGGGCGATAATGAAAAGTAAAATTTTTACCAAGCATAATGACACATCACTTGCAATAAACTTATCATTTGAATTCCAGGCTGAAGACTCCAACACAGTTCAATATAATCCGCGGTTTGCAATGCTTGATGGCGATTCAAGAACCGATTACATATACTTGGGTGCACCCACAAGACAATACCTGGGAATTTATGAATATAACCCGGTAACAAATTCGCTGGATTCCGTCCTTCATTATAACTACACTGGAATAGATGACTGGGTTGAGGGTTTTGCAGTTGATGATTTTGATAATGATAATATACCGGAAGTTATTATAGGCGGAGTTTACGGCAAGGTTGCTTCATTCGAAAGTACCGGTGATAATGCTTACCAATTGATCTGGACAGGTGAAGTGCCTACTAATAATGCTTATATGCTTTGCAGCACTGATGATATAGACCGGAATGGTAAAAAGGAATTATGGGTTGGCGGCGAAGCATTTTACAATGGCGTACCAATAATAAAATTTAGCTGTTTCGAATCGAATGGCAACAACTCATACCAGATTGTCGGACGCATCGATTTGGTTGGTGTTTTCACTTTCTATGCTTATAACATACAGGCAGTAGATGTAGATAATGACGGGATAGATGAATTGATGATTTGTATAGACGGGAATTTTCTCATTCTAAAATTTAACGGAAGCCCAGGACACCAAACGTATGAAGTATATTATCTAAAAAAGAACCATAGAGCGCTGCAAGGTGAGAATAGTGTATTTTGGGGAGCTACTATGTATGATTTAGACAATGACGGGAGAAAAGAGATACTAATCGATTGGGATCATATCAAAGAGAATATTGGTATCCGCTTCTACACAGCAATATATACTCCCGATAGTTTGACTGGCGTGAGCGAACCCCCTTCGATTCTTAATGATTATGATTTAAAACAAAATTTTCCAAACCCGTTTAATTCTTCTACAAAAATAGCATTTACAATAAGCGAGTTAAGTAACGCATCGTTAAAGGTGTATGACATTTTAGGGAAAGAAATAACAATACTGTTAGAAAAAGATTTATCTCCCGGAAACTACAAAGTTGACTGGGAAGCAAAGGACAGTAACGGAAAGTTACTCCCTTCTGGGGTGTATTTAATACAGATGAGTACAGACAATTACACCAAAACAATAAAAGCCTTATTACTAAGGTAATTTTATAATTAAAATTAAAAGCTGTAAAAATGTTGAATGAAATGAATTCGCCAAAGGCGAACCGATATTCTGGAAAAATAAAAATAGTTTGTTGTATGTTGCTTATAGTAGGTAGTTTTTCTTTTGAACAGCAGAGCAAAGAAGAAAAGTTGCAGCAACTAAAAAGTCGAGAGGATGTTAAGGTAACTGAGTTAGAAAAAGACCTGCTTAAAATAGAATACCCTAACGGTAAAGTGCTGTTAAAAAATATTGCTGACTACCAGTATCCAGCATCCGGTATCAAGACAACCTATTCTCCAACTTACGACAGCACAATAATAGACCTTACAACTATTGATACAACCCTTTATTACTATAAATACAAGTTTTGGCAGACAGTATTAATCTCCAATCGTAAATTTCCTATTATAGGTGATATTAATGGCAATGGAAGGGTTGAGTTATATGGCTTTGAAAAAGACTACACTACCGATTATACAAGCGTTGTTGCAAAAGAAATGAATGCAAACGGAACATTCGATTCGGTTTGGTGCTACAACCCGAGTACTCTTGCGCGAAATATTTATGATATTGACAGTGATGGAAGTTTGGATCTTCACTTAACTTCGGATGAAAGTGATACAGTTATTCATTGGGCGATAATGAAAAGTAAAATTTTTACCAAGACTAATGATACATCACTTGCAATCAATCTATCATTTGAATTCCAGGCAGAAGATTCTAACACAGTACAGTATAATCCACGGTTTGCAATGCTGGATGGTGATTCGAGAACCGATTATATATACTTAGGTGCTCCCACAAGACAATACCTTGGAATTTATGAATATAACCCGGTAACAAATTCGCTTGATTCCGTCCTTCATTACAACTACACTGGCATAGATGACTGGGTTGAGGGTTTTGCAGTTGATGATTTTGATAATGATAATATCCCGGAAATTATTATTGGTGGAGTTTACGGTAAGGTTGCTTCATTTGAAAGTACCGGTGATAATGCTTACCAATTGATCTGGACAGGTGAAGTTCCTACTAATAATGCTTATATGCTATGCAGCACTGATGATATAGATCGGAATGGTAAGAAAGAATTATGGGTTGGCGGCGAAGCATTTTACAATGGCGTACCAATAATAAAATTTAGCTGTTTCGAATCGAATGGTAACAACTCATACGAAATTGTTGGGCGAATAGATTTGGTTGGTGTTTTCACTTTCTATGCTTATAACATACAGGCAGTAGATGTAGATAATGACGGGATAGATGAATTGATGGTTTGTATAGACGGAAATTTTCTCATCCTCAAATTTAACGGAAGCCCGGGACACCAAACTTATGAGGTATACTATATAAAAAAAGTCTCTGGTGAATACATCGCTTATTGCGGTGCAACAATGTATGATTTGGATTATGACGGCAATAAGGAAATATTAATAGATATGTATGACGATCCACCTCAGCTTGGTAATATTAAATTTTTCACCTCACTATATACCCCAGATAGTTTATCGAGCGTAAATGAATCATCAGCAACTATTTATGATTATGTATTAGAACAAAATTTTCCAAACCCATTCAATTCATCAACACAAATAAAATTTGTTATACCAAATACTTCTTTAGTAACTATTAAGGTTTATAATCTGTTAGGGAAAGAAATTACTGTTTTACTTAATCAAGAACTCCCACACGGAAGTTATACAATTAACTGGGAAGCAAGGGATGAGAAGAATTATTCTCTTCCTTCAGGAATATACTTTATAAAATTAAATGCCGGTAGTTTCAGCAAAACTATAAAGGCAGTTTTATTAAAATAATTCTATAGGAAATAAAAAATATGAAAAAGATAATTTTAATTATCGTATTTATTTCAGGATGCATAATTGCACAGTCCTGGAATAATATAGTGACTACAACTATAAACGAGTCGAATCTTGTTCAGCTCGATAACTTTGTAAACAGAGACGGTATTCACATTGTAGTTCAGAATTCAAATTCGACAAACTCTATTAAGTATTATAGATTAAACAGCCTGGGAGCAGTTCAAACAACAACAACAATTGAAACCCAGGGTGGCGCGGAATTTCCACACATAGCAGGTGATAATGACCATATGTTTATAAGTTATAGGCTTGGAAATAATATTGTTACTAAAAAATATAATTACTCAAATGGTACCTGGGAAACACAATCTCCGATAAGTTTAAATAACAACGACTGTAACAGTGTTGATAATGCATATAATGATGCTGGACTTCATATTGTCTTTTCAGAATATGATGGATCGAGCAGTTATAAAACTCATTACTGGTTATATGCTTCCTTTTATCCATCAAATCATTATGTTGTAAATGATTATGCAGATTATTTAGGGTGGCCTACAATAACGCTTTCATCAAATAAAGCTCACGTTGGATTTCATTCGGATGGTTATGTAAAAACAAGAGATAAAAATTTAACTAATAATAGTTGGGAAAGTTCTCAAGCTGTCGCAAGTGCAGACGGCAATGAAAGAGTACAGAGCGGCTGCGATAAACTTTTTGATTTTTACGATGTTTTAGTCCCGGGTATTTTTGTTAATCTTTACGTAAAGGAAAGATCTATAAATGGTAGTTCCTGGTCTTCTCCTCAATTATTAAATTATTCAGTACATCCATATCTTGAGGGGAGAGTAACTTCTACTATAACCAGTGATGGTAAAACTCATATATTGTACGACTCAGAACAACTTATTCATAGAAGTTATAACTGCGCAACCAGTAGCTGGTCTGATGAGTATGAAGTAACAAGTTATCCTGGTTTAACAAAGAGCTCAAGCATATCAGCGGTTTCCAACGATTTGTATGTTGTTTACCGCGAATATCCTGGAGGTTCTGCATATATCAAGTATCGTCAATATGATGCCATTCCACTAGCACCACAAGGTCTCGCAGTTCAACCTCATCAAATAGGAAACACGATGTACGCCAAACTATCCTGGCAAATTCAATACTGAACCTGATGTATTTATTAAACAATACACTGCCTATGAAATCTGGAGACGGATTTTATACTTAGGGAACTGGAGTTCATGGTCATTAGTAGCATCCAAAAGTGGTACGGTTTCAGAATTCATTGATAACGAAATTCAGGGAGTTGGACTAGCAGATGTATACACGGTTGAATATAAAATGAAAGCCAGAGATTATAATAATAATGTGTCAGGTTTTTCATCAACTGTTTCAATTGAGTTCCAGCGTTATTCACCAAATGCTCCGGGTGGTTCAGGTAGCTGGGTAAATAAATCTACAGAATCAGGCGGGAATAACATTAGCTATGTTTATACCTTATCACAGAATTACCCAAACCCATTCAATCCAACAACCACAATAAGTTATGCAATCAAAACAGCAGGAGAAGTAACGTTAAAAGTTTACGATATGCTTGGAATAGAAATAGCTTCATTAGTAAATGAAATAAAAGAAGCAGGGAATTATTCGGTTGAATTTAACGCCGCTACTTTACCGAGTGGGATATATGTTTATAGACTTACATCCGGCAATTTTGTCGACACAAAGAAACTTATTTTGCTCAAATAGATTAATATTTTAATTAATCAGCCCCGATCTTTCGGGGCTTTTTTATGCCCCATAATTGCTTAACAAAATTTTATTAATCTTCAACTGAATCAGTTCTTGTTTTTAGTTTTTTTTAGTTATAGATTTTTTGTGGAATTATAATTTATAAGGAAAGTTAATGAGCTTCTTTAATGAAGAATATGATTTTGATGATTTACCCGAAAATGAAAACCTCCGGGAACAGATAGAAGAGTGTAAAAAACTGGTTGATGCCGGTGCGGTTTATGGTTACCTCGACTTGTTCGATGAAGTTACTCAGTCCTGTCTTGATAACGATCTTAATGAGGATGGTTTATATCTTATCAATGCACTAATCGAAATTGCACCATATAATTCAGAATACTGGATAAAAAAAGGATTATTTCTTAATGCGCTGGGATATTTTAATGAATCAATTGAATGTTTTAATAAAGCGTTATCATTAAATCCCGGTGATTCGGATGCTCTTGTTGACAGGTCAATTGCTGAAGAGAATATTGGTTTGTTCAATCAGGCAAAAGAATCTCTGTTTCACGCACTTTCAAATGATCCTAATAATGAGGATGCACTTTACAGTCTTGGAATTCTTCATCTCCGGAATGATGAATTTCAGGAAGCAATAAAGTATTTGAATAAGGTTCTTCAACTAAATTCAGAATATTCTGAAGCATACTATGAACTCGGTTACTGTTATGAGAGTCTTGAAAATTATCCTGAAGCACTGAATTCTTATGAAAAATTTTTAGAGCTCGATCCATACAATCCGAATGGCTGGTATAACCGCGGCGTAATTCTATCCAAGATGAATAAGTACGAGCAGGCAATTAATAGCTATGATCTCGCAGTTTCCATCAGAGAAAATTTTACGAGTGCTTATTTTAACAAAGGAAATATTCTCGCCGAGCTTGAACGATATCCTGAAGCGCTTGAAAGTTTCAGGAAAGCTTATGAGCTGGATTCAAGTGATGAAACAACCTGCTTCAATATTGGAAATTTATATGAAGAGCTTGGCGATATAAAAAATGCCGTAAGATTTTACAGCGAAGCAATAAAAAATAATGATGCATATTTTGAAGCTTATCTGGCAAGAGGTTATTGTTATGATTCAGCAGGAAAATATCAGCTTGCGTTAAGAGATTTCAACAAAGCTGTTACGCTTGCACAGGATAGTGCAGAGGCGTGGTATGCAAAGGCTGATCTTGAGTATTCACTGGGACGTTTAAAGGAAGCTGTCAGCAGTTACATTCATGCATTAAAAATATCTCCTGCAAGCTATGATATATGGTACACTCTTGCAGAAACATATCTTGAGCTCGGAGAGTGGCTCAGTGCGCTTGAAGCATTCGATAAGTGTATAATGCTAAGACAGGACGATGCAAAAGCAATTTATGAAAAAGCAAAAGTGAATTTTATTCTAAGCAGAACTGAGGATGCTCTTCAGTGTCTTAAAAAAGCATTTGAACTTGACCCGAGCATTCAAGATGAGTTTACGAATGACTATCCGGAAATTAAATCTTCAAAGTTATTTAAGAAACTACTTGGCGAAAACTAACCGGGTAATTTTCTTTAATAATAGATTTAATTTCATAATCTATTTACAGAGGGCGAAGTGAGAGATTCCTTTTTTGCAAATACAGAACTTATCGGTCTGATCGGTCATCCAATTAAACATTCCTATTCACCATTCATTCAGAACTATGCACTTGAACTGATGAACCTCGATTACGTTTATCTCCCTTTTGATGTTCCTGCAGAAAATCTTAAAAGTGCTGTAAATGGTGTTCTTGCACTTGGCTTAAAAGGATTAAATGTAACTCTGCCTCATAAAGAAAAAATCATAAAATTCCTGGATGAACTATCTGAGGAAGCATCAATCATAGGTGCTGTAAATACTATTGTGAATGATCATGGCAAACTGATTGGTTACAACACAGATGCGTATGGAATTCTCGAAACTCTTCAACCGTACAAAGATAAAATAAGCGGAACTAACGTAACTGTAATTGGTGCCGGTGGCAGTGCACGTGCTGTAATTTATACTTTACTCCGTCATTTCAAACCTGAAGAGATAAATATTATTAACAGAACCCATCAGAAAGCTGACACACTTGCTAATGACTTTTCGTTGAAAATGAGATATGATTCATTTCATACATTTGAATTGTTCCCTCCGGATAATGTTGATGTTTTGAAAAATTCTGCTCTTATAGTTAATGCAACAACAATAGGTATGTTTCCTGATGTTGAAGATTCAATAACTGATATTGAAGATTCGTTTAACGAAGAGCAGATCGTGTTTGAATTGATTTATAACCCGACTAAAACTAAATTTTTAAAACTGGCAGAAATGCAGGGTGCTAAAGTAGTCGGAGGTTTGAAGATGTTAATATCACAAGCTGCAAAATCTTTTGAGTTATGGACAGGTGTGGAGATGCCCGTTGGAAAAATTTCAGATTCACTTCAAAATTATCTTCAGCAGAAAAGCAAATAACAAAAGTATTTAGTTATTAGTTTCTTATTTAATCGTTTTAGTTTTTCAGTTGCTTGTTCTGGATGTCGGTCGAAAGAAAATTCTATTATACTAAAACTATTGAACCATATCTTAAAACAAACTAACTAATAACTGATCTCATTCAGGAGATAATTAAGCAGCTTCACAAAACCAGCTTTGCCAATGCTTTCTTTAATCTGATAACTGATTCTTTCAGATTTTCCATAGAAGTAGCATAAGAGATTCTTAAATAACCTTCAGCACCGAAGGCATTTCCCGGAACTACAGCTATGTGTGCTTCATAAAGAAGGTGCATAGCAAAGTCAAAAGAAGTTTCAACTTTAAGAATGTCCGAATGCTTATTCAGAAAAGATGAAATATTTGGAAAGAGGTAAAATGCACCCTCTGGCTTGTAACAGGTAATTCCTTTGATTGAGATTAATTCATTATATAAAAATTCTCTTCGCTTTTTGAATTCAACAAACATTTCATTAATTACATATTGCGGTCCGGTTAATGCTTCTATTGCTGCAAACTGAGAAATGGAGGAAGGATGTGATGTACTGTGGCTCTGTATCTTATTCATTCCCTCGATCACGCGTTCATTAGCAGCTGTGTAGCCAATTCTCCATCCGGTCATCGCATAAGATTTTGAAATACCATTAACAAGAATTATTCTATCACGAAGTTTGGTTGCAACTGTAGCGAAACTATAAAATTGAAAGTCATCGTATATTACCTTTTCATAAATTTCGTCAGCGAGAATATAAAAGTTTCCCTTCTCAGCAACTTCAGCTAACTGCAGCAGTTGTGTTTTATTATATGCAGCTCCGGTTGGATTTGACGGATTACAGAGAATAAACATTTTAGTTTTTGGAGTAATAGCTTTGTCAAGCTGCTCAGGCGTTATTCTGAACCCGTTTTCTTCTTCTGCATCAACTACAACAGTCTTTCCTTGTGCAAGATTAACCATTGCAGGATATGATACCCAGTACGGCGAAGGAACAATCACTTCGTCACCAGGATTTATTGTAGCCAGTATTGCATTGTAACAACTTTGTTTTGCCCCGCTCGATACAATTATTTCGCTTAGCTTGTAATCAAGATGATTATCTCTTTTTAACTTTGCCTGTATTGCTGTTCTTAGCTCCATCGTTCCTGAATTGATCGTATAACGTGTATGGTTTTCATCTATCCCGGTTTTACCTGCTTCTTTGATATTATTCGGAGTATGAAAATCCGGCTCACCCATACTTAGATTTATAACATCCACCCCTTCAGCTTTTAATTTTTTTGCTTCAGCCGAGATTAGCATGGTTTCGGATACAGCTATTTCATTCACTCTGTCAGCTACCATTAAATTGTTCCTGGAATTAATTTTAAAATGTTTTTGTCTGAATTGATGCAGACTAAATGTGGGATGATTTAAATCTCAAAAATTTTTTGCAATATAATTCTCCAATAATTAATAAAAAAATTTGTCCGGAGTTTACTCAAAAGGCTTAATCAGCATCAGAAAAGTTTTGAATAATTGATATCTAATAATTAGGTTTGTACAAACAAAAGTTAAATCCGATGAAAAAAACAGTTTATATTTTTTCTGTAATAATAATTTTCAGCATTACGAATAATGGTCAAATCGTAAAGAATGATTCACCATTTTTTGGAGGAATGGCTGGGGCTTTGAGTTCAGGGCAGTCAGACGGCAGAACTCAAAGTGGCTTATCGTTTGTATTCGGTGGAAGTGTTGGAATACCTGTCCCTCTTATAAAAAATCTTTTTCTTTATGCAAGAACTTCTTATTCATCTTACTCAAATTTCCAATCCTATTATAACGCGGCATATATGAATAATACGGTTCAGCTATCCGATGATTTTGTAGAAGTCAACTCATCATTCACCCAGCTTATTCTTAACGGCGGACTACTTTATAATTTCATTATCACTGAAGAACTTGTGTTAGGTATTAATGGTGGACTGACTTTCATGGTTGTCAACCAGGAAGCAAGATTAAGAACAGGAAGAGTGATTTCCAGTGTTGATAATGAAAATATTTGGGGTGCCTTTGGAGGAATTATTGCAGAGAAACGATGGGATGAAAGTAACTTTTCAACATTTGTAGAAGCTCAATATAATTATGCTGAGAGTGATGCGGTTTACAGACCGGGCGCTTTGAGCGCAATGAATTATACTATTGGTGTCCGATATTATTTAACAGGGAAATAATTCCTCAGTCATTATTCTTTTCGACTAATTGTAGATCTCTCAGAAACAATTCTTTCAAGTTCTTTAGCGTGGTTAATTATTTTTTTTAACTCTTCACTATTCAACCCTGACCTTTGTCCGCCGACAATATATTCATAAGCAAGCACATTACCATCAGGGTCCACCATCATCTCAATATTTTTTGAGAGTTTTTTAGGTTTGTATTGAAGTTCTTTGGCGATCAGATAAAGCATATTACCATCTTTAAAGTAATAAAGATTAAAAGAATCTCCGCCATTTCTATAACGGTAATCTTCATTAATGAAAATAAGTTTTGATTTGTGGAAGTATGCTCTGAAATTAGAATACGCATTAGCTGAACCCCAATCAAATCGTTCTTCCGCTTCCGGTTTATGCAGAAGGGAATCAATTTCTTTTTTGATTTCCATTATACCTTTTTCAGTGTATTCTTTCCTTCCGCAGGAAAAGAAGAGAAGTGTCAAAGAAAAAAGAATAATTTGATAAGTCTTCATATCATTTTAGTTGTAAAATAAAAAGCCACGTAAAATCCGTGGCTCAAAAATAAAAATATCATTTATTTTTTGCGTAATTCATCACGAATTTCTGCAAGTAATATTTCAGATTTAGTTGGTGCAGGCGGAGCGGCTGGTTTTTCTTCTTCTTTTTTCTTCATAGTATTGATTGCTTTTACTACCATAAATATTGCGAAGGCTATGATGATAAAATCAATTACTGTATTTATAAAAACACCATATTTCAGAAGAACAGGTTCAACACCATCTGCGCCTTCTCTTAATGTAATCGCAAGATTCGAAAAATCCACACCACCGAGCAGCAATCCAATTGGCGGCATAATTACATCACTTACTATTGAAGAAACTATTTTGCCAAATGCTGCGCCGATGATAATACCTATAGCCATGTCCATAACATTTCCGCGCATTGCGAATTGTTTAAATTCCTGTAACATTTTCATAGCGTACCTCCGATATTTTATTAATTAAGAAATATTTTTTTGAAAGTAATTAAAAATACCCTAATAACAAGTAAAACAAAAAAATAAAATAGGTAAACGTGAAGGTGATTTAAAAAACAAATTTTGAATTGTAAATAATAAACCCGATTAATCAAGTAACCGGGTTTTTTATTAAATAGATGACTTAAAATTATTTGTCAAAGTGATTACCTCAATAAAACCATCCTTTTAGTTTGGACGAAATCTCCGGCTATAAGTGTGTAGAAATATACGCCGGAGGCGTATCCGCCTTTGGCGGAAACTCCATTGGACAGACTAATAGTCTGTCCTACATTAAATTCAACTTCATATTCACCTGCAGATTTTTCTTCCTGAACCAGAGTTGCTATCTCATTTCCCAAAACATCATAAACTATTAAGCTTACAAATCCTCCAACGGGAATTTGATATTGTATTTTTGTAGATGGATTAAACGGATTTGGGTAATTCTGTTCTAGATTAAATGAAAAAGTCTGAACAACATCAACTTCAATTATTTCTGAATATTTAAAGCTTCCGTCAAAATCAATTTGCTTTAATCTGTAATAGTAAGTCCCTTCATCAATATTCTCATCAATAAATGAATAGAAATGATGTTCGGTTGAAGTACCAAAACCTGGCACATAACCAATCGGCTCAAAAATTAAATTTTCAGTTCCAATTTCTGAATTTGAATTACTGCGTTCAATCTTGAAACCACTATTATTTAACTCTGTGGCAGTTTCCCAATTCAATTTTACTATACCGTTGTTTAATGTTGCCCTGAAGACAGACAGTTCAACCGGAATTTGTGTGTCAGTAAAAATCCAGACACCGCCGTTTGTAGTTCCACTTACGCACACCATTATTTTATTTTCGAAAGCAAGAATTTTATTTGAGCTAAATGTTAAATTGTGATTTACAAATGAAGAGCCTCCATTTGTTGATTTAAATACTCCTCCATTTCCTGCGATGTATATGTCTTCAATTAAATCAAGTGTTGCTCCACGCATAGCAGCTGGTTGGTTCCCGACGGTTACCCAGGTTGATCCGCCATCAGTTGATTTGTTAAATGGGTATGGGGAGCTGGTGGTTGCGATATAAATTTCATTAGCGCTGGTTTGCAAAATCTGCCAGACATTCAAAGCAATTGTGGAAGTTCCGAATGTTGCTCCACCATCTGTTGATATAAAAAATCCATTTAAAGAAGCCGAAGAAGATCCGGCATAAATTCTATCAGCATTAAATTTATCCACGGCAATCGAAACGATGGTAAAAGTCTGTGCACCTGTATTTGTGAATGTTACCCCGAAATCAGTGCTTCGCCAGACACCGCCGTTAGTAACGCCGACAAATATATGACCATTCTTTCCACAAGCAACAGTGTTTACGTTATTTCCTCCAAATGTGCTTGCAGGCACTGTTGTAAAACTTTGCCCACCATCAGTAGAGATGATCAAACCATTAGAAACATTTGCAGCATAAATGTTATTCAAAGAGTCGCAGGCGATTTCTAAATAGTTTGATACCCCGGTTGAATAAACATTAGTCCACGAATCTCCACCATCGGTTGATTTAAAGATTCCTCTTGCAGTTCCTGATGTTCCGGCAAAAATGTTACCGGCAAAATCTTTTGCTATGGACCACATTGAAAAACCATCAACATGTCTTACCCAGGTCTGTGAAAGATTTAATTGAGATGCGAGTATAAGAATAATTACTACCGAGAAGCAGCATCTCCACGAAGAGAAAAAGTAGAATTTATTCATGACACGTACCCTTTCAATTAGTTTGAAAAAGTTATTATCGCTTACAGAGAATGCGATATAGAGGAGTTATTATATTCAGTTTACACAAGATTTTGTAAACGCTGGATATTTATGTATTAACTTAGAAAATAATTACAAAACAATCCAGCATCAATTGTTAAGAATAAACTAATTATCCAATAATCTTCTGTGGTAATTAATTTGTCCGAGATGATAATTGAGGTGTGTAGTTAAATGTATAAGGAAATATTCTGTAGTCATTTCATAACCGAAAACGTTTATAGGGAAAGTTTTTTGAAGTGCTTCTTCTTTCAAACTCTGTAAAGTTTTCTGTACAATTTCAGCTGTCAATTCAATTTCCGCCAATAATTCACGAATCGGAACATTCTTCTTGCTGAACTCAGCATCGCGATTTCGGATATAACCAGAATTGCCAAGTACAGTACCAATGAAATGCTGAAGGTTGCCGCAAAGGTGAAGACAAAGATTTCCTGCTGAGTTTTTAATATTTCCTGAAATTTCCCAGATTTTCTTTTCATCTTTGAAGGAAGATATTTCTGTTTTCAGTTTTTCGAGATCGCGAAGGAAGAGTTGTGTTAATATTTTGATCATTTAGTTTGCTCATTTGAAATTATTTATTGTGCTAGATAGGAAAACTTATTAAAATAAAAAAGACGGGTCATCGACCCGTCTGTACGAAAGTAAATTAACTTTTCAACCTCACTGGTCCGGCTTTCTTTACTTCTTCTGCAGTTCCTTCTGCAAAGAGTTTAAAGTTCTCCACGAACCTTGCAGCAAGTGCATCGTACTTTTTCCAGTATTCATCCTTGTTTCCCCAACTGTTTGATGGCTCGAGAACATCTTCAGGAACATCAGGGCATGAGAGAGGAACTTCGAATCCAAACAATTTATCTTTTCTGTATTTCACATTATCGAGCCTACCATCAAGAGCAGCGTTTAAAAGATTTCTTGTGTGACGAATGCTGATACGTTTTCCAACACCAAATCTTCCGCCAACCCAGCCTGTGTTTACAAGCCAGACGTTTGCTTTGTGCTTTAACATTCTTTCTTTCAGCATCTGTGAATATTCATAAGGATGTCGAACCATAAATGGTGCACCAAAACAAGCTGAAAAAGTTATCTGCGGCTCAATGCCAAGTCCGATTTCTGTTCCAGCAATTTTTGAAGTATATCCACTGATGAAATGATATTGTGCCTGTTCGGGATTCAATCTTGCAATCGGAGGCATAACTCCGGAAGCATCACACGTGAGGAAAATAATATTCTTCGGATGTTTGTGAACGTATCCTTCTTTAACAATATTCGGAATGAATTCTATTGGGTAAGAACAGCGTGTATTCTCTGTTATAATATCATCATCGAGATCAATATGTCTGCTGGCAGGATCAAATACAACATTTTCCAGAATAGTTCCGAATCTTCTGGTTGTAGCA
>JACAFA010000109.1 GCA_013388525.1 Ignavibacteriaceae bacterium
TAAGTTTCTGGCAGTAAATTCCGCTGGTAAGTGTGCTTGTTTTAAGAGAACATTTGTTTGGGTGCATAATGTCTCCCTTTTTTTACTTACAACTTAAGAAATTATTTTGAGAAAGACGAGAGGAATTTTTAAAGTATTATAAAAGTTAATAACGAAACTGAATCAGAACTAAAAATAATTTAATTAGGGTTACTTCTTCTCTTTCACCACCACTCTCATTCCTTCAACCGCGGTAACAACGATTGGTTTTCCGTGTTCAATGTATTCTGAATCAGTAACTACATCAACACGTTTTCCGTTTATCTCAGCAGTTCCGGCAGGTCGCAGTGTTGTTACTGCAACTCCTTCAGCACCAAGAAGTTCATTTAAATTTTTTCGTGAAGTGTAACCCGCATCTGATTTTTCCTCTTCAGATAAAATAAATTTTTTAAAGAAATTAGATTTGGGAAGAAACCGTGCAAGAAGAAAAATCAGTACAAGCGCTGCAAGCAGCCCGATTGAAAGTTTTATTATTGCCATTGAAACTGCATTTAAATCGAGGAACGGATCAGCACCAAGCATTGATAAAAACAACGAAGCGATAATTAATATTATTCCGCTGATACCGGCAATTCCAAATCCCGGAATGACAAATATTTCAACCAGAAGTAATCCAAGCCCGACTACAAACATCAGAATTTCAATTACTGAAGCAAGCTGAAGTATGTATGATGAACCAAAGAAGAGCGCTAATGCTATCAAACCTGTTGTGCCGGGAACTCCCCAACCCGGTGATTTTACTTCTGCAATTAAACCAAAAATTCCAATCATTATAAGAATTGAGGAGATTATCGGATTGTTAAGAAACCGAACCACTTCTTCTGCCCAATTTGATTTTTCGTACATTTTTTCCGCATCAGCTAAATTGAAGTATTCATAAAGTTCATCAATATTTTTAAGAATGGTATCAGCAATTGCATACTTCAATGCTTCTTCAGAAGTTAGAGTAACAAGCTGGGTGGAATCAACCAAACCGGGAATTACAATTCGTTCATCAACCATACCCTCAGCAATATCAACACGTCTTCCGTTTTTCTCAGCAGTTGACCTCATCTCAGATCGCATATAGGATTGATACTTTTCACCAACTTTCTCACCTGCCTGATCAACAACAGTAGCAGCACCAATTGAACTACCCGGAACCATTACAATTTTTTTACAGGAAAGAGTAATCAACGCACCTGCAGAAATTGCTCGGTTGTTAACGAAAGCAATTGTAAGAAGATCCGTTCCGATTATTGCATCCTTGATTTGAGTAGCTGCATCTACCCTTCCACCAAAAGTGTTAATCTTAAATATGATTGCATTCGCTTTTTCCTTTTCAGCATCAGAAACAACACGGCTGATGTACGGCGCAAGACCAAGATCAATATCTCCGTCAATGTATGCAATGTAAACTTTTTGTTGTGCAACCAGGATAAGCGGAAAAAATATTATAAATAAACCAGACCGGATCAAATTAGCCATTCCTGACTCTCCAATAAATTTTATACTGAAAACTGTAAAGAAAAATAATGAAATTTTCGAAAAGATGACTGATCAGGAAATCAGTATTTATTTATTACCGGTCGAAATTTTGAGATGGAGAACAAAGTTGTGAAAATAGTAATCACTAAGTTTTTTTAGATAAATGGACAGTTTCCAATTTTATAAAAGTATGATTGCATGAATACATGCGACCATGCATCCATGCAATCTTAAATTTATTCACTCTTCTTGGCAAGTACTGTAGTAATTGCAGAACGTTCAATTTTAATTTTAACATTTTCACTGATCTGAAGCAAAGCGGTTTTTTCTTCAAGACCCGCAATCACGCCATGAATTCCACCGTTTGTTACAACTTTATCACCCTTTTCGAGATTTGAAAGCATCTTGTCTCTTTCTTTCGCCCGCTTCTGCTGAGGTCTGATTATCATAAAATAAAAAATTAAAAATATTGCGCCGAACATTATCAGCGTGCTGACTAATCCGCCGCCGCCTTCTCCGCCCTGCGGAGCCATTGCAAATAATTGATACACTATTCCTCCATCCCGTTTTCACGGGGATTATTTCTGATTGATATTTTTTCTATTGTTTTGTTTTTCCATTCAGTAAATGAACCGTCAAGTATCCTTTTTCGTGCTTCACTCATAAGTGAAATGTAAAAATGCAAATTGTGAATACTTGCCAGCTCCAAAGCTAATAATTCTCCCGCATTAAACAGATGCCTTAAGTAAGCTCTTGAATAATTTTTACAAATATAGCAATCACAATTCTGATCAACACTTTGAAAATCATCTTTAAATTTATTGTTTGTTAATGTTATCGTGCCCTGGCTTGTAAAGAGAACTGCGTGTCTTGCATTTCTTGTAGGCATAACACAATCAAACATATCAATGCCGAGAGCAATTGATTCGAGAATATTTTCAGGACGTCCGACTCCCATCAGATATCTCGGCTTTTCTTCAGACATAAAATCAGTTGTGAAATCAGTTATATCATACATTACTTCCGCTGGTTCACCAACTGCGAGACCTCCGATTGCATAACCATCAAAATCAAGTTTTCTTAAATCGTTTGCTGATATTTCTCTCAGGTCTTTATATGTGCTGCCCTGAATTATTCCAAACAAAAACTGATCGCAGCCATATAATGGTTTCGTTTGATCAAATGCTTCTTTACTTAATACTGCCCATCTGCTTGTAAGTTCGGTTGACTTTTTCGCATAATCATAATCACATGGATATGGAGTACATTCATCCAGTACCATCATAATATCAGAGCCAATGCTACGTTGAATCTGAATAACTTTTTCGGGTGAAAAAAAATGTGATGAACCATCAAGATGCGATCTGAACTCCACACCATCATCTTTTAATTTCCTGAGATTAGAAAGACTATAAACCTGGTAACCACCGCTATCTGTTAAAATTGGTTTCTGCCAGTTCATAAATTTATGAAGTCCGCCGGCTTTTTCGAGTATTTCAGTTCCTGGTCTTAAGTATAAATGATAAGTATTTGAAAGAACAATCTGAGCTTTAATATCGTGCTCGAGAAAATTCTGATTAACAGCTTTTACAGTTCCCTGTGTACCAACAGGCATAAAAGCGGGTGTCTCCACAGTCCCGTGATCAGTAGTAAAGA
>JACAFA010000135.1 GCA_013388525.1 Ignavibacteriaceae bacterium
GGTGAGGACAAGGAAACGCTGAATGTAATTTATGTTGTTGATGATAAAGGCAAATTAATAGATGATATCAGAATAAGAGAAATTATTCTTTCACCGTTAGAGAGAAATATTTCTGATTTAATGGATGAAAACTTTACTGCGCTGAATGTTCACGATGATCAGGAGGCAGCTGTTGAATTATTTAAAAAGTATGATAGAGTTGCTTTACCTGTTATTGATAATCACGGAATTTTGATCGGTATAGTGACTGTAGATGACGTTCTTGATGTAGCAGAAGAAGAAGCAACAGAAGATATTCAGAAGATCGCCGGTGTTTCTGCGTTGGAAGAACCTTTCCCGACGATTCCTATTTTATCAATGGTAAGAAAGCGGGCAATCTGGCTTACGATTTTATTTGTTGCACAAATATTAACTGCAGTTGCAATGGGTTTTTTTGGTGATGAAATAAGCAAAGCGGTTGTTCTTTCTATATTCATACCTTTAGTAATATCCAGCGGAGGAAACTCAGGTTCTCAGGCGGCGACACTTGTAATCAGAGCTATGGCTGTTGGTGAAATTGCACTTACAGATTGGTGGTTAATTATGCGTCGTGAAATTCTTTCGGGATTGATGCTTGGAAGTATTCTTGGAGTCATCGGTTTTCTGCAGGTTGCAATTTTAACGAATGTATTTCACGTTATTTCTTCACACTGGGTATTGATTGGTATAACAGTCTTCTTTTCACTAATTGGTATTGTGCTATGGGGAACAATTTCAGGTTCGATGCTTCCGTTTATTTTAAAAAGACTTGGTGTAGATCCTGCAACTTCTTCTGCACCATTAATTGCAACTTTGTGTGATGTAACCGGATTGGTAATTTATTTTTCAGTAGCAGTACTGGTTTTAAGCGGGACTTTGCTGTAAGTCAAAATTTATTCATTTTATACGCAAGCTAAAACATCAACTTTCTTCTTATATTTGTCCCCTAATGATAATCCAAACTACAGAAAGTCCTAATGAATAAAACAAACGTAAAAGGGATAATTCTTGCCGGTGGTTCGGGTTCCCGGCTTTATCCAATAACCAAAGTTTACAGCAAACAGCTTGCACTCATATATGATAAACCACTAATTTATTATCCGCTTTCAATTTTAATGCTCGGCGGGATAAGAGATGTGCTCATCATTTCCAATTCGGAAACAATTCCTCTGTATCAAAAACTTTTTGGCGATGGAAAAAATCTCGGAATGAATTTCGAATACGTCATCCAGCCGGAACCGAAAGGAATTGCACAGGCATTTATTCTTGGAGAAAAATTTATTGGAAAGGATATGTCCTGTCTTATTCTCGGGGATAATATTTTTTATGGAAAGCTTGAGTTCTTCTACAAAGCACTTCAGTCGACAAAAGGCGCAACAATATTCGGTTACAAGGTAAACGATCCGGAGAGATATGGAATCGTAGAGTTTGATAACGACGGCAAAGTAATTTCCATTGAAGAAAAACCAGCAAAGCCAAAATCTCATTACGCTGTTCCCGGTTTGTACATTTACGATAACCGAGTAATTGAGATTTCGAAAAACTTAAAACCCTCCGCTCGTGGAGAACTGGAAATTACTGACGTTAATAAAGCCTATCTTGAGATGAATGAGCTTTATGTTGAAAAAATCGGAAGAGGTGTTGCCTGGCTCGATACCGGAACTCCTGAAGCACTTTTAGCTGCTTCAAATTTCTTTGGTGTAATTGAAGACAGGCAAGGATTAAAAGTTGCCTGCATTGAAGAGATTGCTTACCTGCGCGGATTTATTGACAAAAAACAACTTGAAAAATTAATCGGCGAAATCCCGAAATCTCTTTACAGAGAATATCTTGAAAAGATATTAATCGAGAGTTAATTGAAAGTTACAAGAACAGAAATAAATGGTTTGCTTGTAATCGAACCTGATGTATTTAAAGATGATCGCGGTTTCTTCTTCGAGTCATTTAGTAAACAGAGATATAAAGAAATTGGAATTACTGAGGAGTTTGTTCAGGATAATTTTTCAAAATCTAAAAAAGGAACTGTAAGAGGTTTGCATTATCAGGTAGGTGATAAAGCTCAGGGGAAGTTATGTCAGGTAATAGCAGGTGAAGTTCTTGATGTTGCAGTTGATATAAGATTTAACTCACCAACATTTGGAAAACATTTTTCACAGGTTTTAAGTTCTGATAATAAAATTCAACTCTGGATTCCGCCAGGATTTGCTCATGGCTTTTCTGTTTTATCTGACGAAGCAATCTTTTCATATAAATGTACCAACTACTATAGCAAAGAACATGAGCGAAGTATAATATTCAATGATGCTGATTTGAAAATTGATTGGAAGGTTGAACATCCGATAGTTTCTGCTAAAGACTTAACTGCGAGAAAGTTCAGAGACATTGATAAAGATTTTATTTATAAACAGGAGTAATTATTCCTCCTGGTTTTTCCTTTTAAATCTAAATAATTTTAACAATAAAAATCCGGAAAGTATATGAAAGTCCCGCTGCTCGATTTAAAGCCACAATATCATTCACTAAAAAAAGAACTTGATGAAGCTATTCTCCGTGTTGCCGAATCACAATATTTTATTCTCGGTCCTGAAGTTGAAAAAATGGAAAAAGAATTTTGTGATTATCTTAAATGCAAACATGCAATAGGTGTTTCTTCGGGAACAGATGCTCTTTTACTTGCATTGATGGCAATTGATATAAAACCAGGTGATGAAGTTATCGTCCCGACTTACTCTTTTTTTGCGACGGCTGGTGTTGTGTCAAGATTAAATGCAGTTCTTGTTTTAACTGACATTGATCCTGTTACCTTTAATATTGATCCTGAAGATGTAAAGAAAAAAATTACATCAAAAACCCGTGCGATAATTCCCGTTCATCTGTACGGACAAAGTGCTGATCTCGAACCAATAATGAAAATAGCCAGAGAAAAAAATATTTTTGTAATTGAAGACGCAGCACAAGCTATTGGCACAGAGTATAAAGATGGAAAATGTGTTGGTACAATTGGAGACATTGGCTGCTTTTCATTTTTCCCAAGTAAAAATCTTGGTGGATATGGTGATGGCGGACTTGTAACTACAAATAATGATGAACTTGCTTATATGCTTCGTATTAAAAGAGTTCATGGCGGAGAACAAAAATACTATCACAAAGTTATCGGTGGCAATTTCAGAATTGATGCATTACAGGCAGCAGTTCTTCGAGTGAAACTTCCTCATCTTGATAAATGGTCAGAAAAAAGAAGAGAGAATGCTGAATACTATAACAAACTCTTCAAAGAAGCAGGCTTGGCTGAAGAACCTGGAAAGATAAAGTTTGATGAGAAAAATAAAGTTCTTCTTCCGAAAGCCGTTTATAAGTCCGCAATCCGCAATCCGAAATCCGAAATCCGAAATTATCACATCTACAATCAGTACGTAATCAGAGTACAAAAAAGAGATGAGTTGAAAAAATTTCTCACGGAAAATGAAATAGGCAATGAAATTTACTATCCTGTTCCTTTTCATATGCAGCAATGTTTTGCAAATCTGAATCATAAAAAAGGAGATTTCCCCGAAGCTGAAAAAGCGAGTGAAACTTCGCTTGCAATTCCTGTATATCCTGAACTCTCAAAAGAGCAGCAGGAATTTGTCGTTCAAAAGATAAAAGAATTTGTACTCGGTTGAGGTTAATATTGAGGAAGAATACTTCTCTGAAAATATTTTTCATTGCCGTACTTCTGGTTTTTGCAACTGCTTCTTTTAAAGCTCAGGTTGTATATGAACCATTATATGAAGATGTATACAATTTTCTTCGGAGAGTAAGTCAAAAGGGAATTGTTGAGTTTAATGATTTGATCAGACCTCTGCCGAGAAAATATATCAGCGATAAACTTTTAGAATTAGATTCTCTCTCGTCTCAACTTACATCGCTTGAAAGAGATGAACTAAAATTCTTCCTGAAAGATTTTTACCACGAACGCTGGCTTAGTGAAGGCAATGATAAGCAAACTGAACATCTGAATTTTTTCGGATTTGATCCGGCAGACAGATGGCGGATGTTTTCTTATGGCGTTGATGGATTCAAAATAAATGCTGATCTTATTCTTGGTGCTGAAATCGGTTATGTTAAAGATGCAAAGCAAACTCATTTCTGGAACGGGATTTACTCTTATGGATACATTTATGATGTTCTCGGCTTCAGTTTTGATTTCAGAGATAATACTGAAAGCGGAACGACTATAGATAAAACAAAAGAATTTACTCCTGAAACCGGCGTTAATGCAAGATCGGATCTCAACACATATAATTATTCTCCTGATAAAATGGAATACAGCGAAGGAAAAATGATGCTTGCTACTGATTGGAAGTGGGGAAGTATAGCCGCTGGAAAAGAATTTCTTGAATGGGGTTATGGTGATAATGGTTTGCTAGTTATGTCACAGAAAGCACCTTCATTTCCTTTGATCAGATTGGATATTAATCCCGTTGAGTGGCTCAATTTCAATTATTTTCACGCCTGGTTATCTTCTGATGTAATAGATTCAACAAGCTTTTATTATACTGCAAACGGTAGTCAACGATTTTTATTCAGAGAAAAATATCTGGCTTCTCATACACTGACTATTAAACCAACAAAAGGGCTTGATATATCTGTTGGTGAATCAATTATTTATGCTGACCAGCTTGAAATTTTGTATTTAATCCCGATAACATTTTTCCGTCTGGCAGATCATTATTTAAGCAGACAATATAATGAAGCCGGCAGCAACTCGCAGTTTTTTCTTTCTCTTAGTTCAAAGGGACACTTAAAAAACACTCATCTTTTTGGAAGTTTGATAATTGATGAGCTTTCAACCAGCGGAATAACAGATCCTGAAACGCAAAAGTACCAGATTGGTTTTACACTGGGAAGTTCAGTTACAGATTTGCCGATTGATAATATTACTCTTAAACTCGAGTACACAAAAATATATCCTTATACTTATCAGCATTACATCAACACCACAACCTACGAAAGTGCGTCGTACGTTTTGGGTCACTGGATGAATAACAATGCTGATCAGGTTTATGGTTCACTGAAATACAGATTTATCAGAGGACTTGAAGCAGAAATTTGGGCGAGATATATTCGTCAGGGTGAACGTGCTGATGAAAGTAAGCAGTTTGAATTACCTCAGCCGGCTTTTCTTTCCGGTTTGAGAACAAACTACACTTACTTGGGTGGACAGATTAAATACGAATTCCTGCACGATCTTTTTGTTCGTGCCCGTTATCAGTATATGAATACTTCAAAGCAGCAGGAAGATTTAAGTTTTGTGGATAACAGCAATCAGGAATTTTATTTTGCTGTTTATTATGGATTATAGTTGGAATTAAGTTGAATAATCAATCAAAATATTTGAATAAGAAAATTTATGTTGCGGGACATACCGGTATGGTTGGTTCTGCAATTACCAATGAATTGAAAAATCGTGGTTATAAAAATCTAATCTTGAAAAATTATCCCGGACTGAATTTGATCCGGCAAAATGAAGTCGAAGAATTTTTCGAACTAGAAAAACCGGAAGTTGTTATTGTAGCCGCCGCAAAAGTTGGAGGTATTCTTGCCAATAACACTTACCGTGCGGAATTCATTTACGATAACCTGATGATTGAAGCAAATATAATTCATAATGCTTACAAAGCTGGAGTTGAAAAACTAATCTTCCTTGGTAGTTCCTGTATCTATCCGAAACTAGCTCCGCAGCCTTTGAAAGAAGAATATCTTTTATCAGATTATCTTGAATTTACAAACGAGCCATATGCTATTGCAAAGATTGCAGGGATAAAATTGTGTGAAAATTATTTCAGACAATATTGTTCTAATTTTTATTCTGTTATGCCAACTAACATGTATGGACCGAATGATAATTTTGATTTGAATACTTCCCATGTTCTTCCGGCGTTTATCAGAAAATTTCACGAAGCGAAAGAAAAAAATGAAAAGGAAGTTGTAATCTGGGGAACCGGAAAACCTCTTCGTGAATTTCTTTACGTTGAGGACCTGGCTGATGCAATTATTTTCTTAATGGAGAATGTAAACGCTGAAGATCTTTATGAAAAAGGAATAACACACCTTAACATCGGAACTGGAAAGGATATTTCGATTGATGGTTTGGCTAATATGATTTCGGAAATTATAGGATATAAAGGAAGCATAAACCATGATACATCAAAACCGGATGGAACTCCGCGCAAACTGCTGGATGTTTCCCGGATAAATTCTCTCGGATGGAAATACAAAACGGAGTTGCGGGAAGGGATCGAAAGAACATACCGTTGGTACCTCGATCGAATAAGCGGTTAATTAAAAATTAAAAATGAAAAATTAAAAGGCTTTTAATTAATGGATGAAGGACTTGGCGAGAGATTATTTAAATTTACTATTGATGTATTAACTTTCCTTAGTTCATTACCAAAAAATCCTGAAGCTCAGATTATAAGATATCAGTTAGCTAAAGCTTCAAGCTCATCAGGGGCCAATTATGAAGAAGCTCAAGCTGCATCTTCAAAAGCTGATTTTGCTAATAAAATGAAAATTGTATTAAGGGAGATGAGGGAATCAAACTACTGGTTAAGAATTTGTATTGCATTGAAATTTGGTAACGAAGCTGAAGCAAACAAATTAAAAAAGGAATCAACAGAATTGAAAAACATACTTGGTTCTATTTGCAGTAAACTTTAAATCAATTTTTAATTTTTAATTTATCATTTTTAATTGTCTATGAAACGCGCATTGATAACCGGCATCACCGGACAGGACGGAAGTTACTTAACTGAAATACTTCTCGAGAAAGGATATGAAGTTCACGGAATAATCAGGAGAAGCAGTTCCTTCAACACTGGAAGAATTGATCATCTCTACAACGATCCTGAAATATTAAATAAAAAAATGTTCCTTCATTACGGCGATCTTGTTGATACAAGTAACCTGAACCGTCTGCTTGAGAAAATTGAACCGGATGAAATTTATAATCTTGCAGCACAAAGTCACGTTAAAGTATCATTTCAGATTCCTGATTACACGGCACAGGTTGATGCGCTTGGGACACTCAGATTTTTAGATGCCATCCGTGAAGTTGGATTGAAGAAAGTAAAATTCTATCAGGCATCAACGAGTGAACTTTACGGCAAAGCACAGGAAATTCCGCAGAGTGAAACAACTCCTTTTTATCCACGCTCGCCGTATGGAGTGGCAAAGCTTTACGGTTATTGGATAATTGTAAACTACCGTGAAGCTTATAACATATTTGCTTCAAACGGAATATTATTTAATCACGAATCACCGAGAAGAGGTGAGACTTTTGTAAGCAGAAAAATTACACGTGCTGCTTCACGCATTGTTGTTGGTTTGCAAAAAGAATTGACTCTTGGAAATCTAAATGCAAAACGTGACTGGGGTTTTGCACCTGAATATTGCGAAGGTATGTGGAAAATTCTCCAGCACAAAGAGGCGGATGATTTTGTTCTCGCAACCGGTGAAACCAAAACCGTTCGTGAGTTTGTTGAACTAACTTTTAGAAATCTTGGAATTGAATTGGAGTGGAAAGGTAAAGGTGAAAATGAAAAAGGTGCTATCAAATCAATTAATCTTGAAAAGGCGAAGAGACTGATCAGCTACACAACTAATAAAAAATCTTATTTGAAAGAATTTACAACTAAACTGAAAAAGGGCGATACTCTGATTGCAATTGATCCCGTCTATTACCGCCCAACTGAAGTTGATTTACTTATTGGTGATCCAACCAAAGCAAAAAAAGTTCTGGGCTGGAAAGCTAAAACAAAATTTGAAGACCTCGTTAAACTGATGATAAAATCTGATATGGAAAAAGTTTTGAGAAGAGGATTTTAATAGGGGCAACCTTCGAGGTTGCTGGCTATTTATGGTACACAAACCTCGAAGGTTACAGGTGTATACTTTTTTACTTCTTCAATTACCGTTAAATTTGTTACATTAAAATCAACTTTAACGGATAGATATTGATGAAATTTACCTTCACAATTTTATTTATTACTTTACTTTTTTCTTCTGCTAATTACTCACAAACAGCAAAGACACAAAGATATAATCCATTCTCAGGCACAGTTGTTTTTTCAGTTGAAGGAGGAACAACTCTGGCGAGTACCGATTACAGCGGACTTGGTGTTGATTACCTCGGCAGACTTTCAGTTGAATATTTCTTTCCTGCGTGGACAAAAAGCGGATTTGGCTTGAGAGCTTTTGGAAGTGCAGGCTTTTTAAAGGGAAGCGATTCAAGTCTTGAACCACAGGAATTTCGAACCAATATTACTACGATTGGAGCTGGAGTTGTTTTTGACTTAAGCATTAACGATGTTGCCTTTCCTTATCTTTTTGCCGGAGTAGCAAGCTTAAATTTTAATCCCAAAGGCGATGGCGGAGTAAAATTACGAAACAATGAAGCCGGCATGTATAAAACTTCTGAAGTAAATTATCTCGGCGAACTTGGTATTCGTTTTCCTGTAACTGATAATCTTTCACTTAATTTAAGCGGAGGTGTTCAGATATCGCCAAACGACTGGCTTGATGATCAGGCAAAAGGAGTCAGCAACGATATGTTCTTTACTGCGATGGGTGGAATTTCCTATTCTTTCTTAACAGAATTTGATACCGATGGCGATGGTGTTGTTGATTCGAAAGATATGTGTGCTAACACTCCGGCCGGAATTAAAGTTGACGAGTTTGGCTGCCCGTTTGATTCTGATAAAGATGGTGTACCTGATTATTTAGATGAATGTGATGGCACACCGCAAGGGGCACCTGTTAATAAAAATGGTTGCCCCTCAGACACAGATAAGGACGGAGTGCCTGATTTTACAGATCTCTGTCCAGATACTTCTCCGGGTATCAAAGTGGATGATTATGGTTGCCCGTTTGATGCGGATGGCGATGGTGTTCCTGATTA
>JACAFA010000168.1 GCA_013388525.1 Ignavibacteriaceae bacterium
GAGCGGGAAACGGGACTCGAACCCGCGACATCAACCTTGGCAAGGTTGCGCTCTACCAACTGAGCTATTCCCGCATAAAATCAATCTTTTAAGAACATCTAAGAACTTAAATTCGGAAAGCAAATATAATATCAGCATTCCTTCGAATCAAATATAATTTGTTCAAAAAAAAGTCCGGCATTTGCCGGACTTTAATTTTACAAAAGATTTATGAAATTACTTTAGTAACATCATCTTCTTTGTTTGAACTGAATTTGCTGACTGTAATTTGTAAAGGTAAACACCGCTTGAAAGATTTGAAGCATCAAAAGTTACTTCATAGAATCCAGCCTGGCTGAAACCATTTACTAATACAGCAACTTCCTCACCAACAAGATTGTAAACTGAAAGTCTGATATTTCCAGATTCAGGTACACTGTATTTTATACTTGTTGATGGATTGAATGGGTTCGGATAGTTCTGATCTAAGTTGAATGTTAATGGACCATTTACATCGACTTCAACTTCATCTGAATATTCATATGTTCCGTTAAAGTCAACCTGTTTCAGCCTGTAGTAATTGATTCCGTTATCTGCAGCTTTATCAATGAAACTGTAGCTTCTTGGTTCGGTTGTTGTGCCATAACCATCAACAAAACCAATGGTTCTGAATTCAGAAGTTTCTGTTCTTCTTTGAATTTCAAATCCCTGGTTGTTAACTTCAGTTGCAGTTTCCCAATTCAGAACTACATGACCGGAATGATTAACGTTTGCTGTGAATGATGTTAATTCAACAGGAATGTATGGCTGATCGCCAAACCAGTAGTCATCATAGTAACATTCATCAGCAGTTGTCTGAAGAGGACCATAGAAATCGTTTGCTGCTAAACGAAGAGCATAAGTTCCCGGATTACCTCTTGTCCATTGCCATGTAGTACCAACCTGGCTGCCATTAAACCAGAACTGTGCTTGATCTAAATCCAGATCAACTATCACTTCGCAATATTGCCATGTTGCTGGAGTCCAGGTAAAGTTTACTGTTGCACCATTGAGTAATCTTCCGGTTCCACCTACGTCAAAGTAAACTTCCATTCCCCAGTGACCGCTTGAGCTGGCAGGGAATGTATTGAGTGTATTGAAATAACCGCCTTTTGTTGCAGGCATATAAACCCAGAAACTGATCCACCACTTACCTGTTGTTTTATCACCAAGTGGTTTTACAAAATCGTTAGCAGGAACTATAACGAAAGATTTTGTTCCACTGTGTGCATAGTTGGTAGAAATATAAGCATCTTCAGCAGAGCAGGGTAATTGACTCCAGGTTGTCCAGTTTGCTGGATCCTGACAAGCAACCTGCTGACCGGCAATAAAACCTTCGAAGTCTTCGAAAAAGGTATTACCACCACCGCCAACTTCAGTTCCCATAATTAAAAATGGTACATCCTGTGGGAAAGTACCATCTACTGCAGCTGCCCAACCACCACTGGTTTTTTGCAAAGCATTTGCTCCCGATTTTCCTGTCTGACCAAGAATAGTTACAGGAGGAGCCCAAGGACCGGAGGTTAGTGTTCCACCAAATTGAAACTCTACCCAATAGGTTCCGGCTGGTAAGTTGATAGCAGGAGTGAACTGGGCAACAGCTCTCATTATTGGTCTTTGTGTATTTGAAAGTTGAGTATCGAGAGCTCTGTAGATGTTTGTCCAACTGGTTGAGGTCAGACGATTAGTTGTAAGATCGCCCCAGACAACTGTTCCACCTGCATTTGGTGCTGCATCGTAAATTTGAATACGAAGATCATTGATAGTTGAAGTTGTTGTTGAACCAGTCTGGTACGTAAAGAATTGCATTTCTTCAATATTCCAACCACTTCCGGTTACAGTAAAATCATCGGCCATTGAGTTACCTGCAGATATTTGTGCACCAAAACCATATGTACCGTTACCTAAGGCTGACTGGAGTGCACTTACATCTGCGCCACCAGCACCACCACCGGGGTGTGTAATTAATGGACCATTGTCGTATAACTGAATAAAATCAGACTCAAATGGTGTAGGGATATTTTGTCCTGCTGGAATATCCATTTTTACAGGAGGATTTGGATTAATATCCGCTGCATCCTGTGCAAAGGAAAATCCGGACACAAAAACGAACAAGAAAAGTACGCTAAAGAATTGTTTCATAAAGAAACCTCCTTTATTAATGAGTGAATGAAGTTAATTAAGAATAAGAAACTAAATTTAGTTTTTGGAACTATCTGGTAAGAAGTCATTTGTAAGATGCCTAAATACATTTTATTATTTTAAACCCTCTTTTTAAAGACGACTATTATGCAGCAAAAAACATCTATCAACTATGGAAGAAATGAATTTTTCAAATTTTCAACCCTATATTAAGAAATTTTTTCAAAATATCAACTATCTATAAAAAATTCTTAATAACATTACATATAATATTTTTACTTTTTGAGAAAGAAAAAAATATTTTTTGAGCGTTTAACGATATTTTCCCAAAATGATGTATAAACAGCAAAGATATGAATTAGTAGAAAACCTTCGTCTTAAAGGCATAACCGACGAACATCTTCTTAAAGCCATGAGCAAGGTTGAAAGAGAAAAATTTGTTTCACCTGTAATGAAACCAAATGCTTACAAAGATATTGCTCTTCCAATTGGTTATGGACAAACTATTTCTCAGCCATATACAATTGCAATAATGACTGAAGCTCTTCAAGTAAAAAAAGGTGATAAAGTATTAGAAATCGGAACAGGCTCTGGTTATCAGGCTGCCATTCTTTATGAGATGGGTGCTAAAGTTTACAGCATTGAGAGAAACATTGACATTTACAATGAAGTTCTCAAACGATTTGAAAAACTTGGTATCAGAGTCCACTGTAAATGTGGAGACGGTACTCTTGGATGGGATCAATATTCACCGTTTGATAAAATAATTGTTACAGCTGGTTCACCATCTGTTCCCGATTCCTTAAAAAAACAACTTGCAGTGAATGGGAAAATGGTTATACCTGTTGGAAATATGAGTTCACAAATTCTGAAAGTTCTTACTAAAACTGCGCCCGATGAATTTGAGATTGAAGACATCCCTCAGTTTGCGTTTGTACCTTTAATCGGCAGGGAAGGCTGGAAAGAATAGTTGACACCCTTAACTTTGCTGAATTTTAATTTACGTTTTTTTACATTGTTACATTTAGAAATCATGCATCCATCCATTCATGCAACCGTGTTTGGATGAATGCATGTATGTTTGAAAGAATGAAAAACAATTACAGAGTTATAGTGATTGTTGGACCAACCAGCTCTGGCAAAACCAATCTTAGTTTAAAGCTTGCGAAATTAATTCCATCCGAAATAATTTCTGCAGACAGCAGACAAATCTATAAATTTCTTGAAATTGGAACCGCCAAACCTTCAAAAGAGCAGAGGGAAAAAACTCCTCATCATTTAGTTGATTTTCTGAATCCATCGGAGCATTATGATGCAAGTTTATTTGAGAAAGATGCCGGGCAATGTATTGAAGAAATATTCAACAAAAACAAAATACCTATTGTTGTTGGAGGTAGTGGACTATATATCAAAGCATTGATTGATGGCATTTTTGAAACAGCAGATAAAGATGAAGAGTACAGAAAAGAGCTTCTTGAAAAACGGAAACAGTTCGGAAATGATTTTCTATATAATGAATTAAAAAAAGTTGATGCTGTTAGTGCAGAGAAAATGCTTCCACAAAACTGGAAGAGAGTTATTCGAGCACTTGAAGTTTTACATACATCCGGAGAGCCGATCTGGAAGCATCATCAAAAACAGTCAACCGGGAAGGGAAAAAAATATCAGTTCAGGCAGTTTGGCTTGAACTGGGATAGAAAAATTCTTTATGAAAATATTAATAACCGTGTTGATGAAATGATTGAGTGTGGATTTGTTGGAGAAGTAAAAAATATTTTGAAGATGGGTTACGATAAAAATTTAAATTCTTTGAACACTGTTGGCTATAAAGAAATCATTCAGCATCTTAATGGAAAAATAGCTCTCGAAAGAGCGATCGAATTAATAAAACGAAACACACGGCATTATGCTAAAAGACAAATGACTTGGTTCAGAAAGGATAATAGAATTCACTGGTTTGAGGTGAACTCTATTGATGAGTTTGAATCAATTGCAGAAAAAATAATAAAAATTTCAGACTATCATATTTAAATCAATTACTTTTTTAGATATATTCGCATAGTAACTTATCTAACTAAAATTACCAGTCAATCCACAAAAATAGATGGAGGAAAAATGGTCGGAATAGTAGGATACGGTTCATACCTGCCGCGTTACCGCATCAAAGTAGAAAGCATTGCCAAAGAATGGGGCGCCGATCCCGAAGCATTAAAACGAGGTCTTCAATTGTTCGAAAAAACTGTTCCCGGGCTTGATGAAGATACA
>JACAFA010000009.1 GCA_013388525.1 Ignavibacteriaceae bacterium
GTTGGATTGGTGATAATTTCAATCTTGTCAATTGATGCTGCGGATATCTGCTGTAAAGCATCCTGAGAATCCATAAGTGAAGGTCTGCCGTCAATTAAAACTGTGAAGTTTTGACTTCCCCTGAGACTAACATTTCCCTCAACATCTACCTGAACCGACGGTACGTTTGCCAGAACATCAGCTGCATTTCCTGAAATTACTGTTTGCATCTGATCGGGGCTTATTACTTTTTTATCTATCTCGTATGTAACCGGAGCTCTGCTTCCTTCGACAACAATGTTTTCTAAAAGAACTGCAGTCGGATGAATCTGAATTTCTCCAAGATCAACATTAAAATTTGGAGGTCTGATTGATGTCTGAATAACTTCAGTATCATATCCGATAAATCTTACTTCAACTCTGAATTCACCTGGTCTGTCAATACTTAAATTAAAAAATCCTTCACTATTTGTTACGCCGCCTGTTACCATTGAAGAGTCTTTCAATGAGAAAACAACAATATTGGCATATTCAATTGTGTGTTTTGTGGCAGAATCAAACACTTTTCCATAAATACTGCCGCCGGGAAAATTTCCCTGTCTTTGCTGAGGAAAAGCAGTTATTGATAAGAGTGATAGAGTTATTAGTATTTTGGGTATATAATTTTGCATTAAAATTTTTATAATCATTCTCTGAATAGTATTAAACAATCAAATCAGATGAAAAGTTTAACGATTGGATTCAATAATGCTGAAAATGTTGGCGATAGATATTTATTAAGTGAATCAGATTTTACTTTATCCAATAGTCGTGACAAATCTTAACAGCATCTTCGAGTAAATATTTTTCTACCAACAGGGAAATTCTGAAAGAGGTTGTGTTTACTCCATAATAAATGATTCCGCGCTGATCAAGAAGTTTCATTGTTTGCATAAGTGCATCGTTATTTCTGCTGAAACCTTCTCCTATTATTGACAAAGCAGCAAGACTTTCATTGATATAAATTCCATCTCTTAACTTTTCTTCCAATGATTCTTTTATCTTTTCCCAATTGTAAAGATTATTGGTTGAAATGATAAAAGAACATTTGTAACCTTTATCACCTGCAATACCTGATACCTGAAATTCTTTTATTGGTATTTGATTTTGTTCAAGATACTCAAGTATCCAGCTTATTTTTTCAGCATCGTGTACGAATACACGGACTATTTCTTTTTCATAAACAACAGCCAGAACACCTGATAATTCTTTTTTAGAAACATCTTTAATAATTGTTTCTTTGCCTGGATTAAAAGTATTACGTGCGTACAAAGCAATCTTTGCTTCTTTGGCGAATTGAACTGCCTGTGCATTCAGAACTTTTGCTCCTGCTTCTGCCATTTCCTGAATTTGCTGATAAGATATTTCCGGAAGATGTTTTGCATCTTTAACAATATTCGGATCAGTCGTGTAAACTCCATCCACATCAGAATAGATTTCACATCGTTCTGCATTTAGTGCAGCAGCTAATGCAACTGCTGAGGTATCCGAACCGCCTCTACCAAGTGTTGTGATATCTCTTTTGTAACTAACTCCCTGAAATCCACCTATTACAACTACTTTGCCTTTGTCTAATTCATCTAAAACCCTAACCGGTCGAACTTCAATTACTCTAGCATCATTGTGTCTGTCATTAGTAATTATTCCGGCTTGCGAACCTGTCAAAGAAATTGATTCAATTCCTTCTTCGTGAAGAGCTATACAAAGAAGTGCCATCGAAGTTCTTTCTCCGGTGCTGAGAAGCATATCCATTTCCCTTCGCGGAGGATCAGGTGAAATTGCTTTTGCCATTTCGATAAGTTGATTGGTTGTTTTCCCCATTGCAGAAACAACCACGACAACATCAATTCCCTGCTTCTTAACTGCAGCAATCATTGAAGCAATTTTCTTCAACTTTTCAACATCAGCAACGCTGCTGCCGCCATATTTTTGTACTATTAATTTCATATTTATTTATTATTTATGCTGAACTTGTATCAGCATCATTAGTTTTATTTGAAGATTCCGAATCAAGTTCGGAATAAAGTACGACTTCCGCCGTATAATTGTACTATTAAATTCATCTCTGACCCAGAAGGTGTATCGTTGCACTTCGGTTACGGTAACGATGCCCGTATCGATGATAGGTTACGTCAATTGTAAATAATCCGATTTTATTTGAGGTAACTATCATGATATTATATATAAATCAAGTTAGTTGAGAAAAACTATTTTTTATTCTTAAAATTTGTCCAGGCGACTGATAATTTGTACAGCTGCCTTCCGGATTTATCATATAAATCGATTAAACCTTCCATAGAAATTGAAACAGAAGTAAGATTATATAAATCCTTTACTTGTTCTAAGCTTACTATCATTTCATTACATTCTGCCATAGCATCATCTAAATATTTTTGAAATCCAGCTCTCTGATGTCGCTTTGCATATCCTTCAGCAATAAGACGAGGAACGCTTTTACAAGCCCTGCTAAGCTGATCCTTTAAATCATATTTTTCATTATCAGGAAGTTTTGGAATTATCTCTTTCATAACGATCAGCATCAGTTTATAAGTATTTTGATAAACTTCTAAATCTTTAAAACTTTTTATAAGATTATTGTTCTGCATTTAATTTTGTAATCATAAAATTAATATGATGCCGGTATCGAAACCCTTATCGTTTTAAGGAGAATTTTATTGTAGCGTTGCCAACAAACGTTTGACGAAACGGGTTTCGTAACCGATTAACTCTAAACGAAGTCAAAGATTCCTCAGCTCTTCCATCAACTGAGTTTTTGCTTTTGTAATATCGTCAACTTTTTTTAGGAATCTCGCAGGAACACCGGCAACTACAGTTTCAGGTTCAACATTTCGTACAACAATTGAACCTGCTGCAACAACAGCACCTTTACCAACTTTTACACCTTCGAGCACTACTGCATTTGCACCAATCAAAACATTATCTTCAATGATGACGGGCTCAGCACTTGGAGGTTCAATTACTCCAGCAAGTACAGTTCCAGCACCAATGTGACAATTCTTGCCAACAATTGCTCTTCCGCCAACCACAACATTCATATCAATCATAGTACTTTCACCAATCACTGCACCAATATTCAATACTGCACCCATCATAATCACACAATGATCTCCAATCTCAACCATATCTCTGATAATAGCTCCGGGTTCAATTCTGCAATTGTATTTAGTAAGATCAGCCATCGGAATTGCTGAATTTCTTCTGTCAACTTCAATCCTATGTTTGATTATAAACTGTTTGTTGCTTTCGTAAAACTTTTCAAACTCTGCATATTCGCAGAAAAGAATTCCTGATACATCAGAACCATAATAATCAAGCCCCTCAAAGTTTATTTTTCCTAGTTTGCCCTGAAGATAAATTTTCGCCGGAGTTTTCTTCTTCGCTTCAGCAATTGTTTTTATGATTTTGTATGAATCCATAATTA
>JACAFA010000125.1 GCA_013388525.1 Ignavibacteriaceae bacterium
AATGTTTCCCTTCGAGGCTTCAAGTTTTAATTTACCGGCATCCAGTTTCGATAGATCGAGCAATTGATTAATAAGTTGTAATAACCGATTCGAATTTCTTTGAATTATATTTGCATCCTTTTTAATATCATCTGAAGTGCCTGAAATAATTTTTTCAGCAGGACCAAGAATAAGAGTAAGCGGAGTTCTGAACTCGTGTGAGATGTTTGCAAAAAATCTTGATTTCATTTTATCTGTTTCTTCTTTTTCTCTCAGGATTGCTTCGTCCATCTTTATTTTATCTTTTAATCTTAACCTGTTCATTTCATATTTTCTGATTCCATAAAGAGAGAAAACAAAAATTATCGAGTACAAAGTATAAGCCCACCATGTTTTCCACCAGGGTGGAGAAATAATTATTGCCAATGAAGCACCGACTTCATTCCAAACTCCATCATTGTTTGATCCTTTAACTCTGAAAATATATTCGCCGGAAGGAAGATTGGGGTATGATGCAAATCTTCTATTGCCTGAATAGACCCAGCCGGTATCGATTCCTTCCATCTTATAAGCATATTGGTTTCGTTCCTGGCTCAAATAACTTAAAGCGACAAATTCAAATGATAAAAAGTTTTCATTGTACAATAGATGAATCTCCTTTTCAATCTGAACAGATTTATCAAGTTTTTTTACGGCAGTAATTACAACCGGAGGTTTGAATGGATTAATCTTAATACTATCTGGATGAAACCTGATTATACCACCCGGATATCCAAAAAACATTTCGCCGTTTTCTGTTTTACAACCATAAATATAACTTAAACCGTTTTCTGGTACTCCATACGATACGTCATAATTCTGAAATTTGTTTGTCTTTGTATCAAATTTTGATATCGTCTTCATTGTAATCAGCCAGAGATCACCATTGCTATCTATAAGAATTGAAAAAATTAACTCGTGCGGTAACCCATCTTTCTCAGTGTAATATATAAGACTATCTTTTAATCTATCATATTTGCACAATCCTTTTTCTGTGGCAATCCACAATTTACCTCTTTTATCAGGTAGTATTTCAAAATAAGTATGACCTTTTGTTCTATATAAATTTTGGGAGTCCGAAGAATAATTTTTGATAATAATGTTTTTTGCAGGATCAAAACAAAACAGCCCGCGTTCGAAAGTTGCTATCCATAAAACTCCCAAATCATCCATATAAAAATCTTTGATGTTGCCATTAAGTTGCAAAACCTTTACAACACGATTTTGATTTGGTTCAATTTTATAAATCCCGCCTTCACCTTTTTTAGTTCCAAGCCAAATTCTACCTTCTGAATCTTTATAAAAACAGGAAATAGGTTTAGAAAATTCTTGTGGTGAAGAACTATAAAAATTTGTTATCCTTCCATTTGCATCGCGCCTGTAAATACCCCCAGAGGATTTACCTATCCATAAATCACCCGATTGTTCTTCTTCGACCAAATAATCCGACCCAAAGGAATATGATATAATCTTTTCATCTTTCGGATAAAATATTTTCCAACCCTCTGTTGTGCTTATCCAGATTTTATCGTTGCTTCCTTTTATGATTTGTGTAACACCTTCGATAGGATATTTTTTGAACGGCATCTTTACACGATTTATTTTATTAACTCCGCCTATGAATGTAGCTACCCAAATAGTACCAGACCGCTCTCTGTAAACCGATGTTATTAAATTACTGCTTATGCTGCTGGGTTCTTCAGCATTATGGGTGTACCTGGAGATTATTAACTTAACTTTATCAAATGTATAAAGACCATTTTCACTAGTTCCAACTCAAAGTGTTCCATATTCGTCTTCACATATTGATGTGATTGAATTACCATCTCCATTAAGATACCGGATAGAAGAAAATGTTTTAGGATCAAATTTTACCAGGCCATTTTGTGTCCCCAACCAAAAAAAACCAGCCTTATCTTCAAAAACTGTATTCACATGATAATAAGATGAAAAGGAGCTATCCATTGAGTTAAACCAGAAATGTTCAAACTTTTCTGATGTTTTATTTAACCTATAAAGGCCATTACTTGTACCGAACCAAAAGAATCCTGAAATATCCTTAAATATTACATTTATGAATTGGTTGTTCGGATAATTGGAATTATTTTCATCAAGTGGAATTTTAATAAATCTGCCCGATAGTTTATTGAATTTGCGTAATCCATCAAGTGCCCCAATCCAGAGCATGTTGTTGTCATCATCTTCATAAATTGATACTACATTATTTGTTAGTTTAGATTTCGGTTCATCTGGATTTGGTTGGTAGTGAGCGAAGTTACCAGTTTTGTAATTAAATTTATCGAGGCCGTTTCGTGTACCTAACCAAATATATCCTTCTGAATCTTCGTATAATGTATTCACGATAGCATTATCAATACTATTAGTATCATCAGGATCGTTTTTATAATTAGTGAAATTGTGACCATCAAATTTTTCAAGACCGCTATGCGTACCAAACCAAAGAAAGCCAGTTTCATCTTGGATTATTGAAGAAATATTAGTCTCATACATACCCTGGGCAATTGAGTAGTGCTCGAAGACAATATCATCCTGTTGTGCAAAAAGTTCTTTCTGCACTGAAAGAAATAATAGCAGGCTAATAAATAAGAAAGCAAATAAGTGCTTGAGCATTCTGATTAATTTTTATTTTCTGTTGGAGGATACTATTTAATAAGATCAAGATATTTATACTGGTTGAAAATCATTTTTTTTCAACACAAATGCAAGCGGAATAAACTTGTTAGGAACAAATAAAAACCCTGTTAATATTTCTTTAACAGGGCAATTCACTCATTGAAAAAAATTCAGTAACAATTTTCCATACTACCGCTAACGAAGAAGTATCATCTTCCTCATCTCAACAAAATTCCCTGCCTGAAGTTGGTAGAAATATATTCCGCTTGATAATCCTGCTGCGTTAAAATCAACTTCATAATTTCCTGCGGATTGTTCTTCGTTAACTAAAATTGCCAATTCTTTACCGAGCATATCATAAACTTTAATTGATGCAAAACTTGCTTCTGGTATTGAGTAACGAATTTTTGTTGATGGATTGAACGGGTTCGGATAATTCTGATCAAGCTGAAAATTTTTGGGAATTACGTTATTTATCTGCTCTGCAGATGCAGGTGCTAATTCCGCTTCTATAATTGATGCTGTTGTAAAGTTGACCGAATCACTTGGATTAGTGTAACTTAAAATTGTAATGCCCCGTTGATCAAACCAGGCATAACTTACACTTCGTTTATCGGCGGTAAGCTGACCATTCAGATACTCTTTAATCCAGTGACGTTCTAGTGTTCTTAAAACCTGGAATGTTCCATATTGAGTTGTAATTGTACCCCAGCCGTCAAGTGTAATAATCGAGCTGTCCCGTATCGTTGAAATATATCCAGGAATAACCTGCATGTCGTACTGAAAAACTCTCACCCAATCACTATGTGGATAAGTCAGCGGAATTGGCATTATCAACGAGGTTGGGTTATAGTGTAATAAAGCTGTTCCACCAACTCCCAACTGCCGGAACTCGTTATTCGCCAGTTGAAGATACGCATAATTTCCAGCTGTAAATACGCAATGTGTTGCTGCCGGAAATTCTGAAGTGTACGGAGTTGTTGCCGGATTTTCAAAACTGGACGGGAAATTATAACCAAAACTATGAACTGGTTCATTCCAGACTTGATTTGGTCCACCAGGTGGAATCGTAACTGGTGCAAGGCCAACATCTGCGTGGTAAATCCAGCTTGTTCCAACCGGTGCAATACTCGTGCTTGACACAGTTATTTGAGCACTACTGGTTACAACAAATAACACTAGGCTCAAAAAAAGATAATAGAAATTAATTTTCATCAGACCTTCCTGATTAGTGAAAAAAATATTGATTAATAAGATTGTCCTAAACTTTTCTTACAAAAAATAATTTTTCAGAACTTTTAGAATATCTAATTATGAAAGCACAAAGCTTGCTTGCCTGAAGAAATGTACCCACGCTTAAGGATGGAAGAATCGGGAGCAATAGGGGGATAGTTTAGTTAGGACTAAAAGCCCTTCCTTAAGTATTAAATATTTTAATTAGGGCAAACATCGAATTAATTATATTTAAAAACAAAACGCAATAATTTGATAGGGGCAAATAAAAACCCTGTCAATATTTCTTTAACAGAGTAATTCAATCATTGAAAAAAATTCAGTAACACTCTTCCGTACTATTGCTAACGAAGAAGTATCATCTTCCTCGTCTCAACAAAATTCCCTGCTTGTAACTTATAAAAGTAAATTCCGCTTGTTAATCCATCAGCAGAAAATTCCACTTCATAACTTCCCGCTGGCTTGTATTCATCAACTAATATTGCGACTTCATTTCCTAAAACATCATAAACTTTCAAAATTACGTTTGACGTTTGACCTTTGACGTTTATTGGAATACTATAGCGAATCTTGGTTGATGGATTAAATGGATTTGGATAATTCTGTTCAAGTGAAAATTCTTTAACGAGTGAACTCTCCTCTTCAACATTTGTTGTGATAATATCCAACACTTCCTGCTTCATAACGAAAGGAATGTTCGGTAACGCATCATACATATTTACAAATCTGTTTATGTCACTATGATTAATTCCGCGAATGTGATCGACAAGCTGAGTTTTTACTGTTTGATAGCATACTTCGGCAGTGACACGATATTCAATGTTTGGAAGAGCGGGAATTAAGTATGTAACACTATCTCCACCTGTTCCACCCTGATATGTGCCGTATTTGTTGAAGTTGGTATCATTGTTTGCATTGCCAACAATTTTTATTGAATCATAACTGGGGTGAGTTGTTATAAACC
This sequence comes from Ignavibacteriaceae bacterium, assembly GCA_013388525.1. The sequence goes on from JACAFA010000125.1 coordinate 4,850, forward strand.
CAACGGGGGGAAGACGATTGTCCTTAATATATTCTGCTGCTCTCAGTAAAGTATAAGTAACCTGTTGTTCATTATTAACAAAAACCCCCTCATAAACCTGAACTTGATCTTCATCATTGATCAAATCATAATGAGGTTCATAATCCGAATTGTAATTAATGATTTTTCCTGTTCCGTCCCACTGACCTGATTCAAAAATAACATTGCCAACTCCCTGCTCAACTTTTAAGTGAATCCACATTCTCCTGAATGGAATTCCCGTAGGAATTTTATGACCGGTTAAGTTTTTAATATACAGTTTTACCTGCAGCAGATCATTCTGATAGCTTGCTGAAGTAGTCAGCTCAATGGATAAGTCTTTTAAACCGTATTCGGTTCTTGCAATTGTTGAATCAAAATGTTCCGGCAAAGCAGTAAGGCCGAGGGAATCAATATTGTTCTTCAGCAAATTCTGCATATAAAAATTTCCGCCAACAAATGTATGCCTCCAGAATGGAGTACGATCTGGAAAGTTTCCCATTCCTGAAATTTGTATCGGATCATAAATCTTCGGCATATGACAATCCTGACACTGAATATTCTGAGATGGATAAACACTATTCTTCCATTCGATGTATGGAGTCTGTTCGGGAAAACTACCGATAATATTTCCCTGAGCATCCATCGTTGGTGTAAACAAAGTATGACACGTTGCGCAAAGTTCAGATTGATTTACGTGAGGACTGAACTGAGATTTGTAACCAATGATTGCCCACATTAACGTAGTGTCCGAATTTTGATAAGGTCCGTACAAAATGCTGTCAGCTTCAATTATATAATTACCAGAATAAGATTGCTGCGTTCCGAAATTATCCGGTTTTATTTGATGGCAGACCGTACAGCTTACTCCATCGTTCGCTAACGGATCCTGTTTTAGTTCTGCCATTGAGTAACCCGATTGCCCGTTGTAAATTGCCTGAGTGTATCCCATTGGTGAATGACACTTCAGACAGGTGCTTTCAATCAATTCCTGATGTTGCGGAAAGTTGCTTACTTCTTCTGCAACCATCGCTCTCCATAATGGATCTTTACTTGCGTTGCCCATCATTGTTGAGCGCCAATAAGAAATTGGAGAGACATCTATTCCGTTCCATGTCATAGCGCTTCCGTTGCTTTGATGACAAAGAATACAATTTCCCGAACCGCTGAATAATGTTGATGTCCCCGTCGGTAACTCTGTTTGCGAATTTGAAAGATTGATAAAGATAAAAGCAATCAGGATAAATGTAATTAAATTTTTCATATTAGTTTTTAATTATGTTTGCATGTCTGGCAATTAATTTCCATCCATCTTTAAATTTTCTATAAACACTTGTGTAACGGCGCTTCAGAGTCTTTCCTCTATCCGGATTATCTCCACTTGGGATAACTGTTTCATTACCCATCACCACTACAACATTATCATACACACTATAGTACTCCTGCTCACGGGAGTAGAACGAGTATTTTATAAAAGTAGTTCTTATCCTTTCAAAAACCTGATTCATGTTTACAACAGTATTTGAAGGATTGTTAACGTGAACGTCTTCAGCCCACATTCTTTTCAGAGCAACTGTGTCTGATTCAAGAATTGCATTTACTTCTGCATCTTCAAGTTGCTTAATTTGTCTGATAATTGTTTCCCTATCAATTGAATCTGACACCTGTGATTTTGAGATTGAAGATAGAGAAATTATTAAAAGAAAGATAGAAATAATTTTCATAATTACTAATCTAAATTTAAAGGTTTAGAAGAATAAATCTATTTTAACAGCAACATCTTCTTTACTTGTATGAATTCGCTGCTCTCCAATCGGTAAACGTAGCTTCCGCTTGGAAGACTGCTCGCATTAAATGTTACCTTATGATATCCTGATTCATACATTCCTTCTGCTATGGTTGCCACTTGCTCACCCAGCATATTGTAAAGGTTAATCTTAATTTGTGCTGCTTCAGGAAGCGAAAACCTTATCGTTGTGCTAGGATTAAATGGATTTGGGTAGTTCTGTTCAAGCGAATATTTGCTCGGCATTGACTCTCCCGATACCATCAACTTCATTATTCCTGAATTTTCTATTCTGACATTTTCGCCTGACTTCAGGTTTACATTTACTGCTTTGCCTGACTCGTCCATCAATCTGATATCCATTCCCTCTACTTTTACTGTCAATGGATATGTTACTCCATTCATCTCTATCGTTTGTGTTGAATTGTTTATGTCCTCTGCCATCCTTCCACTCCCAAATCTGATATCAAACATTCCTGATGGTGGTGCTGGTGGTAGTTCATACTGACTTAAATCTGTTTCTTCCGTTACTGCATACAGTGTGTAGTTTACTCCTGTAGCATCTGTCAATATTATCTTACCCCAATCTTCTCCTATGTATTCTGCTGGCTTCCCGTCCTTTGCCATTGTCTCTGGTATAATTATTTGTCCTGCACCTGTTAACTTAATCCAGTATCCATATCCGGGATCAATCGTCGTTGCTATTTGGTATCCACTTGAATACTTATATATTGGTCCGCTCTGAAGGCCTGGCGGATTTGTTGTCACGTTGGCTGATGACACACTTAATTCATATCCGCCTATCAGGTTCCAGCCTGATACTCCTGTTAATGGAGTGTGAGATATTATTTGTATTCCACCAGCTGGCCATTCATCACCTGTGTTGTATGTTCTGGCTCCTGCGTGTTTCATCCAGTATCCGGTTCCAGGGACAGCATCTGTTACTGACTGATAGCCACCAGCATACCTGAATACATTTGCACCCTGGTCTCTATACTGCCACCAGGTATTTACATTCTGATCAGGTGAATTTAATCCAGGCACTGAGACCATATTCCATCCATTTGAAACATTAACCGATAACTGAAATGCAGATACAAGTGATTGACCGCATTCAGTTCCTTCGCCATAAAAATTACCAGAAATATTTCCAACTTCACCGGCGCATACATCGGCATCTTGTTCAACATAAATCGAAGCGGTTGAATCTACAACTATGGTTTGTGCTGTAATCAAACGGATAGAGAAAAGGAATAAGAATAAATATTTGATTGCTTTCATTTTATCCTCGCTCAATCTTTAATTGAACTGAATTTTACACTAGCACTTTCACTTGCTGCTTTAATTAAATTTATTTCGTTCACAAGTTCTTCTTTCAACGATTCAATTTCCGCAAGTTGCTGTTTGAAAGAATTAAAACTATCAACTTCTGATCTTAATTGATCATTCTCCATCTTTAATTCCTGAACTGCTTTTACAATTACTGGCAACAGATTGCCATAAGTAGCCTCCCATTTATCTGGATTGTTTTTTAACACAAGGTTCAGCCATTCTGCGTGCTCTGTTGTTTGTAATGAATCAAATTCCTGGGCAATAAAACCTGCTGTTGGCTGATCCTGAATTTTACTTCCATCTGAAATACCGTTTTCATACCACTCTCTTCTATCCCAATTAAATTCCCGCGGCTTTACTTTCATCAGAAAATCTAATCCAATTGATAAATCTTTGATATTCTTTTTATCACGAACATCAGATAATGAAGTAATTGTTTGAACATTGCAACGTAGTACCTGAATCGAACCATTCCCAAGAACAACTTCATTTGCCGCAACACCTGTTGATGGTTGAGCATCAAATCCAAGCAGAGTTAAATTAGCGCCAGATGTAACATTAGCTCCAGCATTGTACCCTAAAGCGGTGTTTAGACTGTTGGTCGCACCGCCAAGTGTAAATGCTCCGATTGAGCAATTCCCATAACCAATTGAATTTGAGGATAGAGCAAATTCTCCGACTGCCGTATTATAGAACCCACTGGAATTCTGCAGCATTGATGCATGTCCGACAGCAGTATTTCTGTAACCTCCAACATTGTTTGTTAATGAGGACCAGCCAACAGCTGTATTGGAATAGCCTGAATTGTTATTAAACAACGTTTTGTAACCCATAGCAGTATTCTCACTACCACCAATGTTTTCGTACAGAGCATAGTTTCCAATCGCAGTGTTATAATTTCCCTCAATATTTTTAAATAGTGGACAATAGCCCAACGCTGCATTATCAAAACCAATTGTATTTGAATACAAACTTGCACTTCCCACAGCAGTGTTACTGTAACCAGTTGATAGAGATTTAAGCGAGTTCGATCCAAGCCCAACATTATAACTGGATTGATATGTTGCCACACCGCCACCCATGGTAAAGTTACCTGCTTCAAGTCCAATAAATAAATTATTAAACTCTGAACCACTTGGTGCATAGTTGTGCAAAAACCTTTTATTGTTTTTTGTAATTACTCCAACACCTAAAATGGAGTTATCAAGATTCCCAAGTTCCAGGTTTCGCAAGAAAACCGAATTACCTGTCACTTGATCAACGCGTAAATAATTATTGGCTCCATCTTTTACAATAAAAGATCCACCTGTTCCCAAAGTGTTATTTATGCTGCCAGTTTGGGCAAAAAGATTTATTCCTGAAGCAATTAATATCGCAAATAATATTTTTTGATATTTCATTTTATAGTTCTCCATTAAGTAATAATCATATTTTATTAATACCTGTCCTCCAAAGAATTATCAATGGAGGACAAGTCTTTTTTATGTTTATTGTAGTAAGATCATCTTCTTAGTTTCAACCATACTACCTGTCTGCAGCTTGTAGAAATATATTCCACTGGATAAACCTGCAGCGTTAAATTTTACTTCGTAACTTCCTGCTGGCTTTTCTTCGTTAACCAAAGTTGCAACTTCGTTGCCGAGAACATCATAAACCTTCAAAGTAACAAATTGAGATTGCTTCGCTCCGCTCGCAATGACAGATGATATGGTGTAACGGATACTGGTAGAAGGATTAAATGGATTTGGATAGTTCTGCTGTAAAGAAAAATCATCAGCTACAAAATTATTTTCATCTTCAACACCAACCGGAAGATTTGATATTTTCAAAACATTATCATTCTGTAGTGTTGTAATAAACAAATCACCATTCGGAGCGAAAACCATTCCGGCTGGACGAGGCATTTCACTAATTAAAGTATCGAGGACTCCATTTTGCATTCTGAATAATCTGCCTTTGCTGTTTATCCACGGTGGTCCCATTTCGCCATGTTGAATTGCGTACGCCGCATTATCAACTGGATTGATAGCAACATCAACAAGTGCAGTTAATCCATCCTGATAAATCGTTTTGCTTCCTGACAGATCAACATCATAAACTTTTGCAGCACCAATTGGTATTGGTAATCCTGTTAGAATGCTCACATAAAAATTTGATCCGGT
>JACAFA010000173.1 GCA_013388525.1 Ignavibacteriaceae bacterium
AGTACATCATCGGCGTGAATCATAAAAGGATTATAGCCAGCATTAATTAAAATTTTTTCTCTTTCCTGCCGTGTAGTAAACCGGATTGGTTCAACGGATTTAATCTTGAATGGTTCGATAATTGTTTTCGGTTTCATTTTATTTCTCAAAAGGTTGGTGATTATTTACAGTCCAAATTTACTAAATGAAAACAGACTTTGCTCAATTTTCATCTGCTTTGCAATAAAAAATAATTTTCCTGAAAAATTAACTCTTTGGTACCTTCGACCATTTCTAATAACCGATTACCAAAAATTTATTGCCTTTTGCAATAAGTAAGAATATTTTTCCAATCATAATTTAAACAATTAGTGAGGCGTAAAATGGATTCAAACGAAACAATTTCTCCAACTGAAGAAACCTCGGCAAACGGCGAACTGAGTCACTCCGATAAAATGATTGGAGTGTTTACTGAGCCAGCAAGAATGTTTTCTATCACCTCGAAGTTTGCTCCTAAACATAAAGACTGGGTTATTCCGGTTTTACTTTTTTTCATCGTCATTTCACTGATAAGAATTTTGGCTATGACAAATGAAGAGGTTTATTTCGAAGCGAAGAAACAAGGAATAGAACGAATTGAAAAAATGGTAGAAAGCGGAACACTAACCCGTGAACAAGCTGATCAGCAGATTGATTCACTTGACACTTTTATGAAAGGTCCGATGAGCTGGGTATTTACAACTATCCCGACTCTATTATTCGGTTTTATTTTCTTCATAATAATAACCGGCATTTATTATCTCTTCATAAAATTTTTAATGAAAGGCGATGGAACTTTTGTCTCTGCCCTGGTTGCAAACGGATTAACTGCTTATATCGGGATTATACAAATTGTAATTGCAGGAATTTTAACAATGCTGATGGGCAAAATGATGATGGATACCAGTGTTGCATCATTCATAGGCAGTGATAAGAATACTTTAGCTGGATGGTTTCTATCCAAAATAGATCCGATAAGTATCTGGGCGTACATAGTTCTTGCGATTGGATTTGCTAAGATGTTCAAGTCTGAACAAACAGGAAAGTATTATATGCTTGTGTTTGCAGTCTGGTTAATTGGAACTTTCATTTGGTTCCAGATAACACAGGCAGTTCCATTCCTGCAGGGATTTAGCCAATAGGTTTATTTATTAAGTATTTAAGTGAGACTCACCTTAGAGGTGAGTCTCACTTGTTCGCTTACATTTGATTAATCACTAAATCAAACTCTGCGGATCAACATCATAAATTAACCGCACATCTTTGTATCTCGACTTCCTGTTGAACTCAACGAATGAATCGAGAATTGCCTTTCGTAATATCTTTCCGCCTGGATCCGTTTGCTTTGATGATTTAATTAATATCTGATATCGATATTGTCCTTTAAGTCTGGCAATGATAGCAGGAGTTGGTGATGATATCTTTAAATATTTTGCGAATTTCTTCAGTTCAGTGTAAAACGAAGTAATCGCTCCTTTAGCTTTTTCATTTGATTGGTCTTTAGCTTCAATCAAAGCAATCCTTGTAAACGGAGGGAAGCCCATTTTTTCTCTGTCAAGAATTTCTTTTTCATAAAAACCTTTATAGTTATTATTCAAGACCATCTGCAGAGCAAAATGTTTTTCGTTCTGAGTCTGAATAATTACTTCACCGGGAGATTTGCTTCTTCCAGCTCTTCCGGAAACTTGTGTCAGCAATTGAAAAGTTCTTTCATCAGCACGGAAATCCGGAAGCCACAAAGTTGTTTCAGCAGAAATTACTCCGACAAGTGTAACGCGTGAGAAATCCAATCCCTTAGAAACCATCTGGGTTCCAACTAGCACATCAATCTCTCCGCTTCCAAATGAAGTAAGCAATCTGCTCAACGCTGATTTTTTTGTAATTGAATCTGAATCTATCCTGCTCATCTTCACATTCGGGAAATAAAATTCAAGCTCATCTTCCACTCTTTCAGTGCCCGTTCCAAAATATTTTAGTTGAATTGAACCGCAATGTGTGCAGGCACCGGGAACGTCCTTCACCAATCCGCAATAATGACATTGAATACTGTTTTTATTAATGTGATAAACCATCGGTACGGAACAATTATCACAAAGTTCTACTTCACCGCAATCTGTACAATATATTTGAGTTGAGAAACCCCTCCTGTTTTGCAAAATAATTACACCTTCACTTCGCTTTATTCTTTCCTCAATTTTATCGAGAAGAGTTTTAGAGAAAATATTTTCCATCCTCTTCTTTTTTCTTTCCTTATTAACATCCACGAGAGTGATTACAGGAAGTTTAGCATTGTCAATTCTTTCAGGCAGTTCAAGCAGCGAATACTTTCCTGTTTTTGCGTTGTACATACTTTCAATAGAAGGTGTCGCCGAACCAAGTAATACAGGACAATCAACAATACTTCCCAGCATAATTGCTGAATCGCGCGCATTATACTTTGGAATCATATCTGCTTGCTTGTAACTCGCATCGTGTTCTTCATCAATTACTATCAATCCGATATTTTTCAGCGGTGCGAACAAAGCTGATCTCGCTCCGATTACAACACTGGATTTTCCTTTAAAAATTCTTCGCCAGGAATCATATCGTTCACCGGAAGACATCCGGCTGTGAATTACAGTGACATCATCTCCAAAAATATTAAAGAATCTTGATGTGATTTGTGGAGTGAGAGAAATTTCAGGAACAAGTATCAAAACAGTTTTTTTTCGCTCGATCGCTTTTTTAGCAAGCTCGATATAAACCTGAGTCTTGCCGCTCCCTGTAACTCCGTGCAACAGAAATGTTTTAAAGCTTTCCTCTTCAATAGTTTTGGATACTTCACTGATTACGTCTATTTGCTTTTCTGAAAGAGAAAAATTTGTTTGCTCCTCTTTGTAGTGTTCAACAAATTTTCTGTCAACTTCCTGCTCATAAATTTTTACAATTCCTTTAGCGGCAAGTGAATCAAGTGAAGATTTTGAAGAAGATGTTTTATGCAGCAATTCTGATACAGGAAGTCCTTTCCCTTTTGCGTTAACCAGTTCTAAAAGCAATTTAACTTGCTTTGGTGATCGTCTTTCTATTTCAGGAAAGATTGAATATACTTCACCGACTTTCTTTTCAAGTTTAACGTAACTAACAGTTTTTGCTTTAACCTTTGCAGGCTGAAGCATATCAAGCAAAGTAACAACACCATGTTCCTGCAAAGTTCTGAGAACTGAATAAATATTTTTTTTCTTCACCAGTTTTTGAAGCTGCTGAAGACTGATTTCTTTCTTTTCAGAAAGCACTTTAAGAATTTGTGCACGTGTTGATGATTTATTTTTCTCTTTTGTAAAAAGATGAGCGCAGGCATTCTGATCGGGTATTACTTTTCTTTTCGACTCAACTTCAGAACCATAAGGAACGGCAAGCTTTAGCGCTTCACCAAAAGAGCAGAGATAATAATCAGCAAGCCATTCATAAAACCTGAAACCATCTTTATCAACAATTGGCTGCTCATCAATTATATCCGTGATAGGTTTTATTGTTTCTTTGAGAGAGGCTGTTTTAAGTTTGCTGATTATAAAACCGGTGAGTGTTCTTTTACCGAAAGGAGCAATGGCTCTTACACCAACCTTTGCCTGTTTCTCAAGTTCTTTGGGAACAAGATAAGTGAATGCCTTTCTGAATGGTAACGGAAATACAATTTCTACAAACATTTTTTTAGTTCTTAGTTTTAGGTTGGTAGTTTTAGTTCTTTAGTTACTGGTCATTGTTATCTAGTTTATTCATTTACAAAATATATTTAGTCAATTTTAGATGAAATAATGATCTTACTAAAAACAAATTGACTACAACTGAAAACTAATAAACCAAGACTAAAAACAAACAAACTATGAACTAATTTTACTTTTCTTCGAGATATTTTGTTAATTCAACCAGACTACCATTTTCCACATCTGCACTGAACATTTTAAATGTAAGTGTCTTCAATGAGTTATCCCACATTATTCTTTTATGTCCTTCTGAAACAATTACTTCACCGTTCGTTGAAATAATACTATCTTCTAACGGAATCGTCATAAAATAAAATGGTTCCTGATATATTATACCTTCGACCTTTGAAATATCCTTAAAAGAATAAGTTAAAGTTCCGTTTAATTTTCCGTTCGAAATAAAAAGTTTTCTGTCCGAAATAAATTTTCCTTCGTCTTGCATTTGCTGAATAAAATCATGACTCTTTAACATAAAATTAAACAGCTGATCTTTGTCTTCCTCAAGCTTTGAAACATTCAAAGCATCAGACCTGATATCATTAATCTGCATTGTAACTGTACCCGATTTTTCATCATCAAGATTTACTTCATACGAAACTGTATGAAAGACAAGACAACCCTGCATAAGAGAGATTATTGCAAATACTATTAAGGATTTTTTGACTAACATTTTTTCTTTTCATTATTAAATCATTTAAGTTCTATTGTAAAGCTATATCCATCTTTGTTAAAAATAAAGTTGAATATAAATCATTAGTAAATTATTGAAGTGGAATTTTTATAATACACAAGGCTCGAGTAGCTTTAACTGCTTATCATCAGTATTTAACTCAGCTTTTCCTCCAAAGGGAAGAGTGAATTTATCGGCAACGTGTCCGAACGACAATCCATAAACAACGGGGATGCCGAGATTTCCCAATCTGTCCGTTAATACTTCCATAAGTGAAAAAGAACCATTGAATGCTGGATTAGCTTTATCCGGCTCGCATAATTTGAAAACGCCAAGTGCAATGCCGCCTGCATTTTCAAACTTCCCTGCATGGATCATTTGTGTAAGCATTCTGTCTATGCGATATGGTTCTTCAATAAATTCTTCCAGGAAAATTATCTTGCCTGAGAAATCGATATCATACTCGGTTCCAATCAAAGAGACTACGATTGATAAATTTCCTCCAACTAATTCTCCCTCTGCTTTTCCTTGTGAAATTATAGTTATTCCATAAGGATTATAATTATTACCAGTTGCTGAGTTTTCGAGTTCAAGTTCTTGAGTTGGATTCAGCAAAACGTTTCTGAAATTCTTAACACTAAAACTGCTGAAAGTTGAAATAGATACAGGTCCGTGAAATGTAATCAGATCACTCTTTTTATAAATCGCATACTGAATAGCAGTTACATCACTGAAGCCGATTAATACTTTTGGATTGTTCTGAATTAAATCATAATCGAGATATGGAAGAATTCTTGCACAGCCATAACCACCGCGCGCGCACATAATTCCCCGTACATCTTTTCTTTCAAACATTTCGTTCAGGTCAATAGCACGTTCTTTATCATTCGCAGAGAAGTAACCATTCTTCTGCATAAGTCGGTTGGTGTAAGTAACATTAAATCCAAGGCTGCGAAGATTACTTATCGATTCTTCCTGCTCTTGCTGTGTTATGTAACTGCCCGGAGTTACGAGAGCTATCGTATCGCCTTCTCTTAGTTTCGGTGGTTTTATCAGTCTTCTGCGCTGATAATTATGATTCCCAGCGAGAACAGGTTTGGTTGCTGCTGCTGCAACTGTTGCGGTCGATATTGTTTTAATGAAGTTCCGGCGTTTCATTAATATTTTTTTGTGGTTGAGTATTTGAATTTAAAGAGAAAAAGTCATTCTGGCGAACCGGCATCAGAAGGAGAGTCCAGAATCTATTAGTTTTATTCCTTTCGATTCCGTACAAGCCGCAATGACGACAACGACATAATGTTTAAAAACAAGTATTCATTGGATTTAACACTTAATCCTTACATCCACTGCAAAGATATTATTATCCTCCGTAACTGCAAGTGGATTTAAATCGCATTCAGTAATTTCGTTATGGTTGAGCATCATTTGTGCAACCGATTTGATTGCATTTTTTATTTTATTCAGATCAGCAGGTGCTTCACCACGAACGCCATGAATAATTTTTCCAATTTTTGTATTGTTTATCATTTCGTCAATATCAAATTCAGTTAAGTATGCAGAACGGATGACAGTATCTTCGATATACTCAACATATTTTCCGCCTGAACCAAA
>JACAFA010000314.1 GCA_013388525.1 Ignavibacteriaceae bacterium
GCAGTCAGACAATACATTGAAGATGAAATGCTGGTTCGTGAAGGAATTAAACGAGGTCTTGCGAATAACCGGGATGTCCTGAATGGAGTTTCAATGTGGAGAGAACATTACACTTCGCAATTGATGATGGAGTCGTTTTATGATTCGGCAAAGATAACCGATGATGAACTAAAAAATTATTTTGATGCAAAGAATAGCGATACAACTTCGGCACAACAAAAGAGTATTATTAAAACTCAACTTGAATTACACAGACTTCAAAACATCTTAACTGAAAAAACGATAGAGTATGCAAAGAAATATTCGTATGAAATAAATGAACAGTTATTAGATAATCTTGAATTATCTGAACTAAATACGTTTACTTATAAGCTGATCGGTTTTGGCGAAAGGATTGCAGCATTTCCTATTACCATCCCGATGTTTGATTGGTACTATAAGTTAAAGCAGGAAAAAATTCTTACTCCTTAAAGAAAGAAAAAATATGGCTGAAGTATTACTTAAAAATGTTTCAAAAATTTATGAGGGGAAAAATCCGGCTGTCAATAAAGTTAATGTAGAAATAAAGGATAAAGAATTTGTTGTACTTGTCGGTCCTTCAGGATGCGGTAAAACAACTTTGCTTAGGATGATTGCAGGGTTGGAAGAAATTACATCCGGAGAAATTTATATTGATGATAAAATCGTGAACAATATTCCACCAAAGGATCGTGATATTGCAATGGTGTTTCAAAATTATGCTCTTTATCCACATATGTCAGTATTTGAAAATATTGCCTTTGGTTTAAAGTTAAGAAAATATGATAATAATGAAATCAAAAAGAGAGTTGAAGAAGCTGCTGTGATTCTTAATCTTCAGGACTATCTCCAGCGAAAGCCAAGACAACTTTCTGGTGGACAAAGACAAAGAGTAGCAGTTGGCAGGGCAATTGTCCGGAAACCAAAAGTATTTTTATTCGATGAGCCTCTTAGTAATCTTGACGCTAAGCTTCGTGTGCAAATGCGCACGGAAATTTCCAAACTGCATAAAAATCTCGGTGCAACAATGATCTACGTAACTCACGACCAGACCGAAGCTATGACAATGGGAGATAAAATAGTAATACTGAAAGATGGAGAAGTTCAGCAGATAGGAATTCCAATGGAGTTGTATAATAATCCTGTAAATAAATTTGTGGCAGGTTTCATTGGAAGCCCGGCTATGAATTTATTAACCGGTAAAATTGAAGACAAAGGTAAACTTTGCTTTTCAATAAATGAAAGCAACGCTATAGTTGAATTAAATGAAAGTCAGATTCATAAATTAAAAAAGTATTCCGGTAGAGAAGTGTTACTGGGTATAAGACCTGAAGATATAGAACCAGCTTCTGTTTCTGATGGTGTTGGAAATATCAAAGCAGAAATAGAAGTAGTTGAACCAATGGGCAATGAAACATTTTTGTATTTCACTCTGCAAAACAAACAGATGATTGCAAGAGTCAGTTCAAATGTTCCTTATAAAACCGGAGAAAAGCTCCTTTTTGTTCCAGACAAAAATAAACTGCATTTCTTTGATTACGAGACGGGAGTTTCAATTCAATAGATAACCTAAAATTTTTTTATACGCACAGATTGAGGTAAAAAATGAAAATAAATTTTTTATACATGATACAATTGATAATTCTACTTTATAGCATTTCTTACAGTCAGCATACTACGCATACACTTCAAACACAAATACAATTAAATTTAGATATCAACTATTTGCTTTATCTTCCTGAAGGATATTATGAATCTAATGAAGAATATCCGCTTATGCTCTTTCTTCATGGTGCCGGTGAAAGGGGAAACGATTTAAGTATAGTTAAAAGAAACGGTCCGCCAAAACTTATTGAAGAAGGAAAGAAATTTCCTTTTATAATCGTCTCACCTCAATGTCCTGATAGAACGGATTGGGATAACAGATCATTAATAGTTCTGCTGGATTATATTGAAAATCATTTTAGAGTTGATAAAACCCGGGAGTATCTAACCGGATTAAGTATGGGTGGTCATGCAACATGGTCACTTGCAATTCAATATCCGGAAAGATTTGCAGCAATTATTCCGGTCTGTGCACGTGGATATTCACAAGATGTGTATGTATTAAAGGATGTTCCTGTTTGGGCTTTTCATGGTGAGAAGGA
>JACAFA010000174.1 GCA_013388525.1 Ignavibacteriaceae bacterium
CCTACTTCTTCTGTTGGGTTTGATTCATTTCCCTGGTTATCTACTGATGTTAATTTGAAGTAAAGACTTTCTGCACATGCCGGAATTACAAAATAGTAAAACGTATCAGGCTGTGAACTGATTAACTTTGTTGAATCTACCTGGAAATTCTTAGTTGTATCATAAAATATTTTATAGTAACCAAAATCTGCTTCTGTGTTATTGTTCCATCTCAGAGTTACAATGTTGCTGTCAACAGATGCTGTTAAGTTAACAGGAGTTCGTGGAGGAAGATCAACATAGATATAGCTTTCTCCATAAGGTCCTCCGTAAAGACCGATATCACTTCTACTACTGTCCTTATCCAGAATGTTCGGGTCGCCTGAATCTATCAAAGGTGAAAACTTCTGAAGATGAAAATCCAGATCTCCTTGAGTTGTATCATCATTTACTATCATTGGATTAACTGATAGGTTTGTTGTGTCTGGAGTAAAGCCATAGTAATTGATATCGTTATTCCAGACGTTGTTGTATTGAAATACTAGATTCTGTGTACCCCAGGCTTCTACTCCTCTCTTTGTATTCGTGACCACATTATTCTTTACTGTATGATTCGGACCTACGCTAATCGTATATTCTAATTCTTGAAAATTCCCTGTTGCATAGTTATCGTATATATATAAATAATTACTACCATTCGTATAGATTGCATCTATTCCCTCCTCGGCATAAATTTTATTATTGAATACCCAGTTTGAGTCTGAAACAAAGCTATGCAGAAAAATGCCATCAATACCACTTTTTAGAATTATTTCGTTGTTTGTTATAGTCGATCTTGTGCCTGGCCCTTTACTGATTCCATCACTTTTCGTTTCTATATAATTCGAATCAATAACTGGTTTGTAACTTGAATTATCGCCAACTACACTAATACCATCTCCTAGTGATTCATTTAAAGTGAAAATCTCATTTCTGCTAACAATAGAGTTAGAGTTATCAACAGATATACCCCTTCTAAGATTTAAAAAGTAATTTTTATATACTTTAATTTCCGTATTGTATAAATACACTCCACTATTTGCATTTGAGAATTTATTTTTTGTTATCATTCCAGTTTGTCCTATTGTATAAATACCATAACCATAATCAAAATTATTAGATGTAAGGATATAAAAACCTTTAATAAAACAGCTATCAGCTATTTCAACCGCGTGTAAACCTTGTGGTGGAAAATTTCTACAGTCCACTATGCAAGAATCTGTACCACTCCCGATGAGAGATAAACCCCGTATCATCACAACCTGCTCTTCATAAACTCCGTTGGCTACGTAAATAGTATCGCCAAAGACACAAACGTTAATGCACTCCTGTATGCTATCAGCGGCGGTTTCCCAGCTTGTGTATGGCGGTATGCTAAGCCCGGTTTTGCTTACGTATCTTACGGTAGCGTTTACTTCCGCTAAAGATAAAAGATAAAATATCAAAGTAAAAAGCAGGAAGGACAAAGTAAATTTCTGGCAGTAAATTCCGCTGGTAAGTGTGCTTGTTTTAAGAGAACATTTGTTTGGGTGCATAATGTCTCCCTTTTTTTACTTACAAATTAAGAAATTATTTTGAGAAAGGCGAGAGGGGGTAAATAGTTAATTTATATCCCTTCCTCACTAAGCAGGTAAGATATGATTGCAATTGCTGCGGCACCAAGTTCAAACTCTCTCGGATGAACAGCATCGAAAGTATCATTTGCTGAATGGTGATAATCCATATAACGCTGATCATCCGGGACGTAACCAAGATGTAACTTTGCATTTTTAATTTTCTGAACATCAACTCCACTGCCGCCTTTTCTTATCCATTCGATGTTGGCTTTTTCTAATACAGGAAGCCAGCTTTGCAATCTGCTGATAATTTCGGTTGAATCTGTTTCGACATAAAATCCTATTGGAGTAAAAGCTCCCCGGTCTGATTCAAGAACTGCAAGATGAGTTTGAGATGAAGTATCAGCAAAGTTAGCGTACTCGATAGCACCGCGAGTACCGTTCTCCTCGTTAATGAAAAAAACGCATCTCAAAGTTCGTTTTGGCTTAATTCCGATCCGTTTAATCAAATCGAGAGCTTCCATAGTTTGGATACAACCGGCACCATTATCGTGAGCACCACAGCCAACATCCCAGCTATCAAAATGTCCACCAACTAAAACAACTTCATCAGGAAATTCTGTTCCATTAATTTCACCGATTACATTAAATGACTGAGCATCTGGCAAAGTTTTGCAGTTCAACTTCAAATGTAATTTTAGTTTTGGATTTTTCTTTAACTCATCACTTAAAAAATCTGAATCAAGATAACCTAATGCAGCGGCTGGTATTTTTGGAATTGTGTTGTTGTAATCCATTACTCCTGTGTGAGGAACATTGTCGTGTTTTGTAGTTATTGATCTTATGATAACTCCAACGGCTCCGTACTTTGCTGCCTCGATTGCACCGCTGATTCTTTGATTGACTGCTCCTCCATAACCTGAGAAAGTATTTATCCTGCTTTCATCAAGAGCGCGGCTGAAGAAAACAATTTTGCCTTTTGCTTCAGCTTTTCGTCTTTCAAGTTCTTCAAATGTTTTTACTTCAATCACTTTAGCAGTGATACCTTCTTCAGGTGTTGCAATACTTCCACCCAAAGCAAGTACGGAAAGTTCTTTCTTTAAATCTAAAATTCTGCAGCTTTCAACTTTGCCGCGTTCCCAATGAGGAACCATTACAGGCTGCAGCCATACTTTATCAAAACCAAGTGACTTCATTTTTTCATAAGCCCAGTTGATTGCCTTTAATGAATTTTCTGAGCCGCTCAATCTTGGACCGAATTCGCAAAGCTCCCGAAGATATTCATAACCTTTTCTTTCTTTCAGTGCCGTTTCTACAATCACTTGGGCAATTTTGTTGTATTCGTCAATTTTTACTGGTTCTTCTTTAATGGTTTGAGTCATAACAGGTATGGAATTAGTTATTAGAAAAAGAAATACAGATAATCTGAAAAAATAAATCTGATAAGTATTCGAAATGTTCAAAAATGTCTCTAAGAAAATTTTTATGATGATAAGAGAATAGTTAATACAGTAATTATATTTAAGTCGTAAATTTAATTCATTACAAAAATCAAGAAAATTTGCATCCGAATTTAAGGAAGCTAATAAAATGAAAAAAATTATTTTCGTTCTTTTTCTTTTTACTACTACTAATGTTAATCTTTATTCCCAGGATTTACCTCACTGGATGACAGAAGAAGAATCTGTTCTCTGGCAAAGCTATCAGCATCCCGTTAATCCGTTGTTCTCTGATCCACCGCCATCTCCTGTTCGAGGTATGGCTGAGTGGGAAGAATTGCAGGGAGTTATCATTACCTGGACTTCGCAGCTTACTATTTTAAGGCAGATTGTTGACTATGCTCAGGAGGAAGGATTAGTATATATAATTTGCAGCGATTCCAACTCAGTAAAAAGTTATCTCCAATCGTACGGTATTCCACTTTACAGTATTAAATATCTCATAACATCTTTTAATTCGATCTGGGTTAGAGATTACGGACCTTGGACTGCTTACACAAATGATTTTGATACGCTTAATATTATAGACTGGATTTATAACCGACCAAGACCTCTTGATGATGTTACGCCGGTTTTCTTTGCTAACTATATAAATGCACCAATTTATCAGACGACAACATCTCCATACAATCTTACTCATACCGGTGGCAATTTAATGGTTGATGGACACGGCACAGCTTTCTCTTCAAAATTAATTCTGAATGAAAACCCAACAAAGACTGAAGCACAGATTGATGATATTATGAATAAGTTTTTAGGTGTTAACAGATATATAAAAATGAATAATCTTCCTTACGACCAGATTCATCACATCGATATGCACATGAAATTGCTTGATGAAGAAACTTTGTTGGTTGGAAAATATCCGACCGGAGTTGCCGATGGTCCTCAGATAGAAGCAAACCTACAATATATTTTAAATAATTTTCAAACTTGTTTTGGAAGGCCGTATAAAGTTGTGAGAATTCCAATGCCACCAGATCAGAACGGACAATATCCACCGAGCGGTCAATATCGTACTTACACAAATTCAATGTTTGTTAATAAAACTATTATTGTCCCAACTTATGAACTTCAATATGACACAACTGCTTTGAGAATTTATCGTGAAGCAATGCCCAGTTACAATGTTGTGGGAATAAACTGTAATTCTATAATCGGTTCGCTCGGTGCAATTCATTGCATAATGAAAGAGGTTGGGGTTTTTAATCCTGTTTGGATTTCCCACGCTAAAATGGATTCTGTAGTTTATGATGAAGATTCAATTGCAATAAGTGCGGTAATAAAAACTAAATCAGGAGTTGCTGAAGCTTCCATTTACTGGACGACAGATTCAACATTAGGATTCAATTCATCCAGTATGCAGTTCGTTTCCGGAGATAGTGCAGTTGGATACATTCCTGCACAAATAGACAGCACAGTTATTTACTATTATATTTCTGCCACTTCGAACAACGGGAGAACGGTAACCAAACCAATTGTTGCACCTAATGGTTTTTATAAGTTTGTTATTGAAAATTCTGTAACTGATGTTAAATACAACTTTCAGCCGGAGGAATTCTATTTATCTCAAAACTATCACAATCCATTTAATCCGTCAACAAAAGTTAAATTTACCATACCATCTGTCATTGCGAGTGAAACGAAGCAATCTCAAATTGTTACTCTAAAAGTCTATGATATTTTAGGAAACGAAGTTGCAACTTTAGTTAACGAAGAAAAATCTGCAGGCACGTATGAAGTTGAGTTTAATGCTACAGGATTACCAAGCGGAGTTTATTTTTATCAGTTGAAGACAGGTTCTTTCGTCGAGACGAAAAAAATGGTCTTGCTGAGATAATTAGTGGTAACTGGTCTCCTGACCAATCCGCATATAAATTAATAAAAAATTTGGAACTGACAGGAGTCCGTTCCCTACATTAAAATAAATCAATGCATCCGAAAGCTCAGAAATACATAAAGCAGCTTCAGCTTAAAAAACATCCCGAAGGCGGTTACTTCAGGGAAGTTTATCGTTCAGGTGAAAGAATCCTTCCGACTCAGCTGCCTAAACGCTATAAATCCTCCCGGAATTTTTCTACATCAATTTATTTCTTACTGGAAGGAAAACAGTTTTCAGCATTTCATCTTCTTCAATCAGATGAGATCTGGCATTTTTATGATGGAAGTTCTGTGCTTCTTTACATCATTAATCAAAAGGGAGAAATCAGCAATAAAAAATTGGGAAAGAAAAAAGGTTGTGATCTTCAAATTGCAATCGAGAAGCAAAACTGGTTTGCTGCTGAATTAGAAGATAAAAAATCATTTGCACTTTTCGGCTGTACGGTTTCTCCCGGTTTTGAGTTTGAGGACTTTGAACTCGGGAAGAGAAATCATCTTATTAAAAAATTTCCCCAGCATTCTGCTGTGATAAAAAGACTTACAAAATCCTCCTGATGTATCGTTTAAAAATCACAAATCATCCTTAACCTGGCTACCAAAATTCTACCCCGTTTACAAGTTGTTTAGGATATATATTTTCCTTGCAATTTTGATTGTTTCGCTTAAATTTCGATAGAAAAAAATATTGATTTACCAGATTTTTCAATATAAACAGGAAAGGATAAACTATAGATTAATTTTTACAATTTCTTATTAGTTAATTACTGATATATCCTTAAAGGAAAATTCATCAAACACCGGGTCCTAAATCTGGCAAAAGAGATTCTTCGCATTTCTCTTTTTGCTTTGGTTATATTTTTTGCAGGAATCAACCTTGGATTCCATTCTCCGGAAAAACCACAGCTCAATCAATCAATGTGGTTCGATGCTGTTTTTAAAACGCTTCATTCTGACTACTATCAAAATCTTCTTCATGAAAAAGATGAAGAACAAGAACCAAGTCTTGTTTTAACAAAAAAGGAAAACCAGCTCACCTCTTTAAATCTTATGCAATATCTTCTTCCGCCAAAAGCGCCTAATGAATTGGAATTTGATTTTGAAATACCTGATTCTGATTCCGGTGAAACGAAGAAGGAGGAAGAGGAAAACATTGAGCTTGATCCAACTTTAAACTTTAAAGATTCAACAGAAATTTTAGCGGATTCACTTCTTGCAAAAGAGGATACTGTAAAAATTGATTGGAGAACATTAGACTCTACAGCGAGGCTAGAGCATTTCAGATTTCAAAGAGAAGATAAACCTTATGTTGAAGTAAGTGAAAAAAAACAATCTAAGTTTTTTGCCCAGCCAACATCAAATTATAAGCAGCGTACCGTAAAAATAGATTCTGCCGGACAGTTTGTTGAAGTGCGTGAAAAAGTCGGTACACACGAACCAAAATTATTACTGAGAATGCCCATTGATGATTACGTTCAACTGAAACTTGCGCTTAAAGAAAGAGAAGACTGGGAAAAAATTGCATACGCTTATGAATTGAAATCAGGAACGGTTGGTTTAGGTGAATTGATTACAAGTTTCACTGATTTTGAAATTCCTCTGCCGAGTGTTGGTGTGCTAAGTATTTTTGGTGAACCAAAGATAAGTCTAAAAATAGGCGGCTCTGTTCAGATTCACGGAGCGTGGAGAAGCGAAACAACAGAAGGTGTAACTGCAAATCGTCTTGGCAACACAAGGAATGAACCTGACTTCAAGCAGCAGGTGCAGATAAATGTTAGCGGAACGATTGGTGATAAACTTAATATTAATGCAGACTGGAATACCGAAAGAACTTTTGAATATGAAAACCAGTTGAAAATTAAATACACAGGTTACGAAGATGAAATCATTCAGAGTATTGAAGCAGGAAACGTTTCGATGCAAACTCCATCGCTCATCGGCGGTGCAGAAGCTCTCTTTGGAGTTAAAGCTTTGTTTAAGATGGGACCATTTAAGCTGACAGCTCTTGCAAGTCAAAAGAAAGGTGAAACAAAAGAAGTTTCTGTTTCTGGTGGTACCACTTCCCAGGATTATCAGGTGAGAGCTTATGATTATTCAGAGAATCATTACTTCGTAGATAAAATTTATGCGGATAGAAATCTAAAGCTTTTTGAAAATTATTATAGTAAGATTCCATCGCAGTTTGACCCTGAGTATAACGTTAATGAAATTGAAGTCTGGAAATCAATCAACCAGATTGTAGCTGATCAATCAAAAATCAGATATGCAAATTGTTTTATTGACTTAGCGCCAATTTCACCGGGTGGTTCTTATCCTGATTCATTAAAACAGCCATTAGAAAATCCAAGAGCAGGCAGAGAAGAAACAGGAAGATTTTTAAAGCTGGAAGAGGGAACGGATTATGTACTTCACCCGGAAACCGGTTACATATCCTTTAAAACAACTTTAAACGAAACAGATATAATTGGTGTGGCATTTAAGCAAGGACCGGGTAGTGTAAGAACTTATGGTCAATTTTTAAATACTGTAACACAAACGGATACTCTCATCGTTTTAAAACTTGTTAAACCAAAAAACTTACAGCCAACATATACAGAAGCATGGAGTTTAAGATTAAAAAATATTTATCCCACCGGTGCAAGAAACGTTAAGCAGGAAGGTTTTGAATTTAAAATAAAATATGAAGTAGTAGGTCAGGAACCATCGGAAGAATTACCTACCGCAAATGGAAACGTAAGATTGATTCAGGCATTTGGATTTGACCAGCAGGGATCCGGGGGAAGTCCAAATCCCGATAATATTTTTGACTGGAGACCAGGGCTGACAATATTTCCTGAAACCGGTGAAATAATTTTTCCTACTTTGGAACCATTTGGCAGAGATATTCCTCCTGATCTTTCAGATAAGAAATATCAATCAATTTATGATACTACTAAAACTTATGCACGTCAGGATAAAGCAGCAGACAAATGGGTTTTTACTGGTAAAAATACCGGTACTAGTTCTGCAACTTATCAACTCGGATTTAATATTGTTGAGAACTCGGTTAAAGTTCGTCTTAATGGAAGAGAATTAAGGGAAGGAACAGACTATACAGTAGATTACAATATTGGGCAGTTGACAATCAGGAATGAAGCAGCGTTGGTTCCCGGTGCTGATCTTAAAATATCTTATGAACAAAATGATTTGTTTCAACTTGCGTCCAAAACACTTCTCGGTGCAAGAGGAATTTATGATTTTTCTGATAAGACATCACTTGGTTTTACTATTATGAATCTCAACCAGGAAACTTTAAGTGATAAAGTTAGAATTGGTGAAGAGCCTTTAAGTAATACAATTTACGGAGTTGATTTTAAAACAAGTGCTGATTTACCATTCTTAACAAATACACTCGATTTTTTGATTTCAACAAGAGAGATGTCATCCTTCACATTTAATGGTGAGTATGCGTATATGTCTCCTGATCCAAACACAAAAAAGAGTACCATCGCAGAAGATAACGGAGAAAGTATTGCATACATTGATGACTTTGAAGGAGCTAAAAGAATTATCCCAATTGGTGTTAATTATACAGGCTGGAAAGATTTAAGTGTTCCTGAAGGTTTAAATATAATTGGCGGTTTAAGCAGACAGCAGAGGATGACCTTTAAAGCAAAAAGTATCTGGTTTACTGTAACTCCCTCAGATGTTGTGGTTGATAGTATTTACGGCGGAAGAAAGCAGGTTGCCCGTTCTGATCAGCAAATAACTGTTTTAGATTATGTTTTTCTTCCCGATACTCCCGGTACTTACAACGGAGTTCCCGACCTGCAGCAGAAACAGAATAACTGGGGTGGTATGCAGAGATTACTTTCGTCAACTGCAAACAACCTTGTAGAACAAAATATCGAATACGTTGAATTCTGGATGCAAATTAAAAACGCTCCAGCAGGTGCGACATTAAATTTAGATTTAGGTGTTATCAGTGAAGATGTGATTCCAAATAATCAGCTCGATACCGAAGATAAAAATTTAAATGATGCTATTGATGAAGGAGAGGATACCGGCATAGACGGAAGATTCGATGATGCGGAAAAAACATTTTATCCGAGTACAAAATCGGATCCGGCCGGAGATAATTTTACATTTTCAGGAGAAGTGCTATCGGTTTTTGACTATTTCAATATCAATGGAACACAGGGAAATGCTGTACTTACTGACGTAGGTTTGCTGCCGGATACTGAAGACTTAAACAGAAACGGAACGGTTGACCTTGCTAATAACTATTATCGTTATACTATTCCGTTAACTACTGATACAGCCTCAAATCCTTTTATTGCCGGCGGTGGTTTTACAAGTTCAAACTGGTTTTTATATCGCATACCTCTCAAAGATACTTCAGCTGTTATTGGCAGTCCTAGTTTTTCAAACGTTGAAACTATCAGGCTGTATGTGCAGGGTGTTGACTCTTTGGTTTGGGTGAGAATTACAGAATTTAATCTTGTTGGAAATCAGTGGCAGAAGCTGGTAGTTAATGATAGTGTGCTTACAGTATCAGTTGTAAGTTATGAAGAGAATCAAAGATATACCAGCCCTCCGGGTGTATTCAGAGAAAGAGACAGAACAAGACCTGATGAAGAAATTTATAACAACGAACAATCGCTCAGCCTTGTATATAATAATTTACCCGAAGGTGAGTCAAGAGAAGCAGTAAAATATCTTTTCCGTCCGCTTGATGTTTTCAGTTATACACAGATGAAATTGTTTATTCACGGCGATACTGATAAAGAACCTGGATCTTTATCTTATACCGATCCTCTATCAGGGAAATATTCGGCAGAAGCTTTTTTCAGATTTGGTACAGACACTGCAAACTATTATGAATATCGTCAGCCGGTTGATACTGGTTGGACTAGCATTTCAATAAAATTTAGTGATCTTACTGCAATCAAAGTTGCAGCAGCAGTTGCAGATTCCACTGGCAGAATTATAATTCCTGTTCCTGGTTTAACAGGTCACTTTTATGTTGTGAAAGGTAATCCGACTCTCACATCTATTAAATTTCTTTCAGTTGGAGTTTATAATTTAGATGATCCGACTTTTAATTCAGGACCTCTCTCGGGCGAAGTGTGGGTCAACGAATTAAGAGTAGTTGGTGCAGATGATACTCCCGGGCAGGCTTTCACGTTTAATACTTCATTAAAATTTGCAGACCTGATGACTGTTAATTTCAATATGAGCAAGTCAGATCCCTACTTTCACAGGCTTTCGGAACGTTTTGGTTCAAGGGTGGAGAACCAGAACTGGGCATTTTCAACTGATCTCGATATTTTGAAAATTTTTCCTTTCAATATGAAAGAAAGCAATCTGAAATTAAATTACTCGCATACAGAGTCTCTTGGTAAACCGCTTTATATTCCCGGCACAGATATTAATGTTGAAGAAGCAGCAAAACAATATGAAAACATTGAACCCGATTCAACAGGCTATAAAAAAACTCCGGAAGATCTTTATCTTGAAACTCAAACACTCAATGTTACAAATTCAATTTCTTCTTCTAATATAAAATTAAAAATTCCAACGGATGTATGGTTTGTAAGAGATACATGGAATGCTTTAAGCTTTGGCTTCAATTATAATAATAGATTTAACAGAAGCCCAACGGTGCTTGAAGCAAATAGCTGGTTATGGAATGCAACGGCAAATTACGGCTTCAACTTTAGTCCTGATCTGTATATTAAATTATCTGACTTGCCGATTGTTGGAATTGTCTTCTCGATATTTAAAGATTATAAAGATCTGAAAATATATTTCGCACCGCAGAACTTTTCCGCCAACCTGACAGCAAACAGAAACAGGAACAGCAGTCAGACGAGACCAAGACCGGGAATACCAACCAGTCCAATTGTTTCGCAGGATTTTAATACTGGAAGAGGTTTCAGCTTCAACTGGAAATTAACCGAAGGAGGATTAATTAATCTATCTGTTAATTACAATGTTAATATGAATTCCTCTCTTGCTGATATTTTAGTGGATTCACTGGGTAATGAAAGAACTGAAGGAGAAATATGGGATGATATTGTTGGCGGAGTTGGTTTTGGAAAAGATTATCGTTATCAACAATCGTTTGATGTGCGAACTTCACCAAAACTTCCATCACTCTGGGATATTAACCGTTATTTTACTATCACCGCAGGTTATTCAGTTGGATATCGGTGGGATTTTGATTTACGGCAGCCGGAGATTGGAAGAAGTGCCGGTAACAATCAAAAATTTACAGCCGGCATGATTCTTCGCTGGAAATCTCTCACAGAACCATTATTCGGTAAAGGTGAACCAGAAAGTAATACAACTAAAAAGAAAGATATAGAGGAAATAAAAGATACAACAGTCGCGGTAGTTTCAGATAAACCATCATCACTAAGCAGAGCTTTCCAGTTTCTGGTTTCAACAATCAAGTATGTCTTTTTTGACTGGGATAATTTTACAACAAACTATTCTCACGACTATAGTGTTTCAAAGTCTGGCATTAGAGGAACAGGAACAGGTTTTTATAATTTTTGGGGTATAACTCAGGATGATGCAAACGGACCATCACGCGCTTTTCAACTCGGTTTTAGCAGTGATGTAGGACCAAGAGCATTTTCACCAGTTTCCAACACAAGCCTGAGTGATTTGTTCACTGAAAAAAATAATATTGACTTTAAAACTGCCAGACCATTATGGGAAGGAGCAAAAATTGATATTAACTGGAACGTGAACTGGTCGGAGAATAAAAATGTTACTCTCAATGCAGACCAGTTTGGTAATATTACAATTACAAACACAACTGCTACCGGAAGTTTGACCAGGTCATTTCTTTCTTTACCACCTAGCCTGCCTTTAGTTGAGTCAGGAATTCAGAAAGTTTATTCTTTATATAATCCGAATGCAGAGAACCCGAGAAAAAGTTTATCGGATGCTTTTGTGGAAGGATTTGAAACCTTTCCTATACTTTCGAACTTACCGGTTTTCAGTGATGTAACAGAATACATTCCGAGAGCAAACTGGAGAATAACATGGGATGGATTAGAAAAAATACTTTTCTTTAAATCTCTTGCTCAGCGGATTTCACTTGATCACGCTTACAGTTCTTCATACACAGAAGGATGGAAATTGACTAGTGAAGGAAATCAGGAAATTCAAACGCAGAGAGTTGAATACGGTTTTACTCCATTTGCAGGATTGAATATAACCTTTGGTCAGGTTTGGGGCGGTAATCTTAACGGAAGTATTAAGTTCTCTTCACGAACAACATACGATCTAAGTGCGAGCACACCAAATATTAATGAAACATTATCAAGAGATATTGGTTTTACGGCAAGCTTCTCTAAAGCCGGTTTCGATGTTCCGCTGTTTGGTGTTTCACTTAAAAATGATGTTGAATTTCTTATATCGTACACAAGCACAAAAAATTCAGTTGTTCGTTACGAAATGAATAATTTTACTGAAGAGGGAATACCTCAGGATGGAACTACAAGAACCACAATTGAACCGAGAATAAAGTATACTATAAGTTCTAAAGTATCTTTATCAATTTTCTATAAACGATCTTCAGTTGAACCGGAAGGAGCAGCAAGAATACCTCCTACAACAACAAATGAAGCCGGTCTGGATGTAAACATTGTGATACAGTAATTACTAAATATCATTTATCACATCTTTTTAATAACTTTCAAAAGAGAAAAACTAAATTGCTTTGTATAAAGAAAAGAGAAACTAATGGATAAAAAGAAACTCCTGTGGGTTGATGACGAAATTGATTTATTAAGATCGCACATAATATTTCTTTCCGAGAAAGGATATGAAGTTGATACAGCAATGAACGGTTCGGATGCAATTGAAGCTGTTAAAGAAAAAAACTACGATCTTATTTTTCTTGATGAAATGATGGCAGGAATGGGCGGGCTTGAAACGCTTTCGCAAATAAAAGAAATAAATCAAAACATTCCTGTGGTAATGATAACAAAAAGTGAAGAAGAAAGTCTGATGAATGATGCGATCGGTGGTAGGATTTCAGATTATCTTACCAAACCTGTTAATCCAAGCCAGGTTCTTCTTGTATGTAAAAAAATTCTTGAAGGCAAAAGAATTTCCGGGCAATACGCTGCAAAGGATTACCTTCAGGATTTTAACCAGATATCACAAGCAATGTTAAGCAATCCAGATTTTGCTGAATGGATTGATATTTATCTGAAACTGGTTAACTGGGAGGTTGAGCTGGATGTTCATCCTGAAATTGGTCTACAGCAGACTCTGAATGATCAAAAGAGGGAAGCGAACAAAGAATTTTCCAGGTTCGTAGAAAAAAATTACAGACAATGGATTAATTCTATGGGAAGCATTGATGCTCCAACTTTAACTCCGGAAATAACAGAAAGATATGTTCTCAATCATTTAAAGAATGAAAGCATCAGTGTTTTCTATTTTGTCCTTGATTGTTTGCGTATGGATCAATGGCTTGTGATGGAAAAGCATTTGCGAGATTTATTTAAGATAGAAAAAGATTATTACTACGCTATTCTTCCTACCTCAACTCCGTATGCACGAAATTCTTTATTCAGCGGATTGTTTCCTTCAGAAATAGAAAAATACTATCCCGATCTCTGGAAAGGTAAAGATGACGATGAAAACAGTATGAACAAATATGAAAAAGAATTACTTCAGCTTTTAATAAACAGGAAGAGAATTAATCTCAGAAATGATTTAAAGTATTTAAAAATAATTGATCCTGAAGTCGGGCGGAATTTTGAACAGAACATAATGTCCTACAAGAACAGTCATTTTACTGCTGTAGTTGTTAACTTTCTTGATATGATTGCACACGGAAGATCCGATTCAGATATTCTGAAAGAAATTGCACCTGATGAACCGGCATATCGTTCGTTAACAAATAGCTGGTTTACGCATTCTTCTCTGTTAGGTACATTAAGAGCGATTGCAAAAATGGATAAAGTAAAAATTATAATTACAACTGATCACGGAAGTATTCGTTGTTTGCGCGGTGCAAAAGTACTTGGCGATAGAGAAGCTTCCACTAATCTTAGGTTTAAGTACGGAAGAAATCTTAAAGTTGATGATAAGCACGCTGTTTACATTAAAAATGCTGATGAGTATAAATTACCCAAACGTGGAGTTACAATAAACTATATCATTGCAAAAGAAGATTATTATTTTGTTTATCCAACTGATTATCATAAATATCTTAGCCACTACAAAGATACATTTCAGCATGGTGGTATATCACTTGAAGAAATGATATTGCCAGTAATTACTATGGAGCCGAAATAGTTTGATCAGGTATCCGTCAACAATAAAAACCAATAGTGAATCTGAATCAGCAGCACTTGCTTCTGATTTTATGATAACCTGTAAAAAGGGTGATAGAATAGTGCTCAACGGAGATCTTGGTTCCGGAAAAACTTTTTTCATTAAAGCAGCACTTTCTTCAATTGGAATCAGTAATGTTAACAGTCCCTCTTTTGCAATTGTGAATGAATATCAAAACGATTTTCACATCTGTCATCTTGATTTTTACAGAATAAAAAAAGCTTCTGAATTAATAGAAATTGGCTGGCAGGATTATCTAAATAATGATGACTCAATAATTTTTATTGAATGGGGAAACAGATTTCCCTCATTACTTCCAAAAGAACGATTTGAAATAAATATTGAGTTGCTTAATGGGACTCAAAGGGAATTCAGGTTTGAAAAATACTGCTGATACCAAACCAATTCTTGCATTTGAAACGTCTGAGAATATCTGTGGCGTTTGCATTTACTTCTCGGATGATAAATATTTTTCATCATCCGTAAATCTGAAACACGCTCATTCAGAAAAAATATTTGAATTAACCGATTTCCTTTTTAAAACTACACGTATCAAGCCCGCCGATCTGGATGCAATTGCAGTTTCGGAAGGACCCGGCTCTTTTACCGGTTTGCGTATTGGATTTTCTGCGGCTAAAGGTATTGCTTACGGTGCACAGCTTCCAATAATTCCTGTTCCAACCTATGAAGCACTTGCATTTCAGCTTGCATCAATTCTTAAAGATGGTGATGAGTTTATTATATCAAACAAATTAAATAAAGAAGAAGTCTTTTTTAGCAGGTTTCAAATTAGGGGCAATAATTATATATTTGCAGAGGATTTAACAATTTTGAGAAAAGAGCTTTTCTTGCAGAAATCCAGAGGCTTAAAGATTTTTGGAAATTCTGCTGAAATTTCCGGGAGTCAAATTTTATATCCATCTGTTCCTGATTCGCTTTTTATAGCAAGATGGGCTATGAAATTTGGGTATTCCAGGAAAACTTTTAACTATGACTTTTCAGAACCAAATTATTTAAAAGATTTTATTGTAAAGGAGAATATTAAATGATTAAGAACGTTCTATTTGGTTTCATTTTCTTTTCTTCACTTGTTTTCGGACAATTATTTCAACCCAAGTTAGTCCTTCAGCAAAATAGTTTTGATTTCGGTGATATAAAACAGGGCGAAACCGTCTCTCATACATTTGTACTGACTAATAGTGGTGGTGATCTGTTAAAGATTTCGGATGTTAAAGCTTCGTGCGGTTGTACTGCTGCAGCTCCTGAAAAAAAAGAATTAGCCCCCGGCGAGTCAACAAATCTGAAAGTCTCATTTAATTCTACCGGCAGAATGGGAAAACAATCAAAGACAGTGAGAATTTATTCAAACGATCCACAAAGTCCTGAAATGGTTTTAACAATAACCGGTAATGTAGTTTCTCCGGGCGGAAACAATAATAACACGCCTGTAATTTATTTCCCGGAAACACAGCATGATTTTGGAAAAGTTAACGAAGGTGAAAAAGTTAATTATACTTTCAGGTTCATGAATAAAGGAACATCTGAACTTATTATAAAGGATGTTAGAAGTTCTTGCGGATGTACAGCTGCACTTTTAAGCAGTGATACACTCAAACCAGGTCAGGAAGGAACAATCAAAGTTGAGTTTAACACTCAAAACCGATCCGGTAAAAATTCTAAAACAATAACCGTTCAATCAAACGATCCAAAAGATCCGGCAAAAATATTAACTATTTATGCTGACATCGTAAAAAAAGGTAGCTGATGCCCTGGTTTAAAAGATCAAAAGATAATATTTCTCCTGATTCACAGAAGAAAGATTTGCCTGATGGCTTGTGGGAAAAATGTCCCGGCTGCGGAGAAATAATTCATAAGAAACAGCTTGAATCAAATTTATGGACTTGCCTGAAGTGCGATTATCATTTCCGTATCGGCAGTGAAGAATATATAAATATTATTCTTGATAAGGACAGCTTTAAAGAAATGCATAGGAAAATGCGTTCACCGGACCCGCTGAATTTTGTTGATACCAAAAAATACAAAGACAGATTAAATAATACAGTCAAAGCTCTCGGGCTTTATGAAGCTGTTCGCATTGGCACCGGTAAGATCGATGGAAGAGAAATTTCCTTTGCCTGTATGGATTTTCAGTTTATCGGCGGAAGTATGGGTTCTGTGGTGGGTGAGAAAATTGCACGCGCTATTGATAAAGCTTTAAAGAATAAAATTCCTCTTGTTATCATCTCTGAAAGCGGCGGTGCAAGAATGATGGAAGCAGCTTTTTCACTTATGCAAATGGCAAAAACCAGCGCAAGATTAACTCGTTTGGCTGATGCAGGAATTCCGTATATATCTGTTGTAACTGATCCAACAACAGGAGGTACAACTGCAAGCTATGCTATGCTTGGCGATATTAATATTGCCGAACCAAATGCTTTGGTAGGATTCGCAGGTCCGAGAGTGATAAAGCAAACTATTGGTAAAGATTTACCGGAAGGATTTCAACGGTCAGAGTTCCTTCTTGAAAAAGGATTTATTGATCTTATCTGTCACAGAAAAAATCTTAAGCAAACTATAAGCAACCTTCTTGAAGTAATGACCTGAGGCAGAAATTAAAACTGTTTCACACTCTCCGGATATTCAAACAATTTCTAAAAAATTAAAATCTACCGGTAAAACTATCGGCTTTGTTCCGACAATGGGATTCCTTCACGAAGGACATCTATCTCTGATCAGAGAATCAAAAAAAAGATGCGATATAACAGTTGTTTCTATTTTTGTTAATCCAACTCAATTTGGTCCAACAGAAGATTTTAACAAATATCCAAGGGATGTTGAAAGAGATAATAAATTTCTCGAAGATGAGGGAGTTGATTTTCTTTTTCTGCCTTCAACAGAAGAAATTTATCCCAAAGATTTCCAGACTTATGTAAATGTAGAATATGTAACAAAAAAACTTGAGGGTGAATTTCGTCCGACTCATTTTCGTGGAGTTGCCACAGTTGTTTTAATTTTGTTCAATTCTGTTCAGCCGGATTTTGCTTTTTTTGGTCAGAAGGATGCCCAGCAGTTAGCAGTTATTAAGCAAATGGTCAAAGATCTGAAGCTGGATGTTAAAATAGTTAGCTGCCCGATTGTGCGTGAACCTGATGGATTAGCAATGAGTTCCAGGAATGTTTATTTATCTGCTTCAGAAAGAAAAGATGCATTAGTACTTTTTCATTCACTTCAGAAAGCGAAGAAATTAATTAGTGCTGGAGAAACACGTGTATCTATTATTCTATCAGAATTGGCTGAAATTTTTACCAGAGTATCTTCAGCAAGTCTCGATTACATAAAAATAGTTGAAGCTGATACTTTTGAAATTGTTGATGAACTGATTAAAGGGAAAAGTTATTATATACTGATTGCTTGTAAAATTGGTAAGACAAGATTAATTGATAACATTTTGATTACATTATAAATTTTATAGATCAATTAATTGTTCAAATCATAGAGAACTTTCAAACCTTTCAACACAAGTGCTTCTTCGAAAATCACTTTATATTTCAAGTGAGGAATAATAAATCCGGCATTCCCGCCTGTTGCAAATATCACCGGTAATTGCTCATTATTTTCTGAGCTTAGCTTACCTATTGTTTCATTGATTAATCCGGTAGTAGCTGTAATCACCCCGCTGATGATTGAAGTACTTGTTGAATCACCAATCAATCCTTTATAATTATTTAAATCCGGCAATGGAAGATTTGCTGTTTTTTCATTGAGTGATTTTAGCATTGTAGTGATTCCCGGCGCAATTAAACCGCCGATAAATTCTCTGTCAGGAGACAAAATATTTATTGTAGTTGCAGTACCAAAATCTATAGTGATAAGGTATTGACCAATCGAAAGCAACTTTTCTTTTTCTGCTATATCAAGAGCACCCGCAACTGAACAAACTCTGTCCATTCCGAGTGTTGCAGGAGTTCTATATTTAATTTTAAGATTAAATTTATTTTCAACACTTATTCGGAATGTGGAAATGCCTTTTGAACAGATATTGTCAGAAATTAATTTTTCCACAGCAGGATTCACCGAGCAAATAGCAGCTTCTTCAAATTTGTGTTTACTAAAATATTCTAATGCTTTCCCTGTGTTTGTATGTACATTAAATTCTTTCATCAGGCTGTTTTCAAAAAAAGCTGATTTGATATTTGTGTTACCAATGTCAATTGTAAGAAGCATTAAACAAAGCTCACATCACCGAAGTGTATTTTTTCAATTGCATCATTTCTCTTAAGAAGAAGATAACCGTTATCATCAATATCATAAAAGATACCAGACTTAACTTTGTCATTTTCAGTAATTGTAATTTTATCTCCAATCATTTTGCATTTACTACGCCACTCGTTCAAAATGTTATCCGGATTTTTCTCAAGTTCAAATAAAAGTTCTTCGAATATATTCAGAATTTCAGCAAGCATATTTTCTCTGTTTATATCATTGCCCATTTCAAGCTTTAAAGAAGTGGGTGGAAAATTGAAATCACCATGAAAAGTAATCTGATTTAAATTTATTCCGATTCCGATAACAACTCTTTCCAATTTACTACCTTTGATGGAAGTTTCAATTAATATCCCCGCAACTTTTTTCTTTTCTATTAAAACATCATTTGGCCACTTTAACTCTGTTCTGAGCTGATAGAGATTTTCGATTGCCATTGAAACTGCCAATGAAGCAGCAAGATTTAAATGATTTACATTTATCCCTGTAATCATATCTTTTGTCAGAAGAATTGAGAAAGTCAGGTTTAATCCTTTAGCGCTCTGCCATGTTCGGTCCTTCCTTCCTTTTCCGGAGAGCTGCTTTTCTGCAAGTAAGACTGTTCCATTTTTTTTGTATAGTTGTTTCCCGGCAAGTAGTTCGCTGTTGGTTGAATTAATCTCATCGCAGTAAATAAAATTTCTGCCGATTACCTCTGTTTCTAATTTTATATCAAAAATTTCCAGGTTGAACATTTTATCTCCGATTGCTTTAAGCAAAATTACTCATTTGATTCTGAATAATTCTTGTATAAAATCTTACTTAGTACTTGATCAAGTTGTAAAATATTAAGTAGTACTTTTACTTAACATCAAACGACTGCTACTTATTGATTAGTAAATCAGATTCAAACTAGTTGAGATCGATAATCTGTCAGAATATTTGCCTATTGATGACACATTGATGACATTCTGGCAAATCGTCAGCCTAACCAGAAGTTCTGAATAAAAATATGAAATCGTTATAATCCTAATAAAATAAATAACTTAGAGGGATTCTGATAAACTGGCACTCAGATTGGCAATGACATAAGTTAAGTGAGCTCGAATTTTATTCATTTAAGTTAAAATGAAATTATAAATCAAAATAAAAGGAGTAAAAAAATGGGAAAAATAATAGGTATTGATTTAGGGACAACAAACTCTTGTGTGGCGGTGATGGAAGGAAATGATCCGGTGGTAATTCCAAATTCTGAAGGCGGACGAACAACGCCATCTGTTGTTGCATTCACAAAATCTGGCGAAAGGCTTGTTGGTCAACCAGCCAAGCGACAGGCAATCACAAATCCAAAGAACACAGTCTTCTCAATAAAAAGATTTATGGGCAGATTCATTAATGAAGTTACTACAGAAAAAAGTGAAGTTCCTTATGAAGTAGTTGCTGGAGAAAATAATTCTGCAAGAGTAAAAATTCAGGACAGAATTTATTCTCCTCCGGAAATCAGCGCAATGATTCTGCAGAAGATGAAGAAGACAGCCGAAGATTATCTTGGTCAGCCGGTAACCGAAGCAGTTATTACTGTGCCTGCATATTTTAACGATTCTCAAAGGCAGGCAACCAAGGATGCCGGTGAAATTGCTGGATTAAATGTAAAAAGAATTATCAACGAACCAACAGCTGCAGCTCTTGCTTATGGTCTGGATAAAAAATCAAGAGATCACACTGTTGCTATCTATGATCTCGGTGGCGGAACTTTCGATATTTCTATTTTGCAATTAGGTGAAGGTGTCTTTGAAGTTAAATCAACAAATGGTGATACTCATCTTGGCGGTGATGACTTTGATCAAAGATTGATTGATTACCTTGCAGATGAATTTAAGAAGCAGGAAGGAATAGATCTCCGGAAAGACCCGATGGCATTGCAGAGATTGAAAGAAGCTGCTGAGAAAGCAAAGATTGAATTGTCTTCATCGAATTCAACAGATGTAAATCTGCCGTTCATAACCGCAACCCAGGATGGTCCAAAACATCTGAACATAAACTTAACCAGAGCAAAATTCGAACAATTAATTCACGATCTTGTTGACAAAACAAAGATTCCCTGCCAGCAAGCTATGAAAGATGCTGGTGTTACACCTTCTGAAATTCATGAAGTAATACTTGTTGGTGGTTCAACCAGAATTCCAATGGTGCAGCAGCTTGTGAAAGATTTGTTCGGAAGAGAACCTCATAAAGGTGTTAATCCTGATGAAGTGGTAGCTATTGGTGCTGCAATTCAGGGTGGAGTTTTAGCTGGCGATGTTAAAGATGTTCTTCTCCTCGATGTAACTCCATTGTCACTTGGTATTGAAACTCTCGGTGGTGTAATGACGAAGTTAATTGATGCAAATACAACAATTCCGACAAAGAAGAGTGAAATATTTTCAACTGCATCAGATAATCAACCTTCAGTCGAAATTCACATCCTGCAAGGTGAAAGACCAATGGCTGCAGATAACAGAACACTTGGAAGATTCCACCTTGACGGAATTCCACCTGCACCGCGCGGTATTCCGCAGATTGAAGTTACTTTTGATATTGATGCAAATGGTATTCTCCACGTTGCTGCAAAAGATAAGGCAACAAACAGAGAACAAAGTATAAGGATAACTTCATCAAGTGGATTGAGTAAAGAAGAGATCGAAAAGATGAAACGTGATGCTAAGGAGCATGCTGCAGAAGATAAGAAGAAGAAGGAAAGCGTCGAAATAAGAAACCAGGCTGATAGTCTTGTATTCCAGACTAAAAAACAGATGGAGGAAATGAAAGATAAACTTTCAGCAGATTCAAAATCGAAGTTAGAAACGGAAATCAAGAAAGTCGAAGATGCAATTGCAACAAATAATTCTGATCAGATTAAGTTTGCAACTGAGTCATTGAATAAAGTCTGGAATGAAATTGCTTCGCAGCTTTATCAGCAGGCAAGTCAGCAGACAGCGGAACAGCAGCACACTGCAGGTGGTCAGGAACAGCCAAAAGATAAAAAGGAAAATGTGCAGGATGCTTCATACGAAGTTGTTGATGATGATAACAAAGATAAATGATAATCAGGGGATTGGATTATTTCTGATCCCCATATTTTTAAGAGAAACGTATAATAAAAACAGGAGCTTAAAATGGCGGAGAATAAAGAAATCATAGCAGTACGGGATATAAACAATTATTCAATTGAAGAAATTCTGAGAACAGAGAATAATATATTACCTTCAACAGATATTTATGAAAATGCTGATGAGTTTGTTATGATAACAAATATGCCCGGAGTTTCGAGGAGTGAAGTAAAGGTGAAGGTGATAGATGATTCTCTGATTGTTTTTGGGAAAATTAATTACGAAGAAGCAATCAACAGAAATTATATACTTAATGAAAATGAAATTGGAAATTATTTCAGGAAGTTTAAGATTTCTGATTCAATAGATAAAGATAAAATAACTGCTAAATATGATAACGGTCAGTTGATAGTTCATCTTCCAAAAAGTGAAAAATTAAAACCAAGAACAATTGATATTAATTGATTAAAAAAATATTTTATTTAGCTGCCCCGATTATTTTAATCGGGGCTTTTTTATTCTTAAATTTCTTTAGTCTCTTACAATGATGTATCATTAATAGTGCATTCATCAGAACCAAAACATAGAGTTATCTTTATCGATTTGCTGCGGGCTATTGCTGTTCTGCAGATGGTGCAAGGGCACACAGTAGATGTGTTGCTTTCTCCGGAAGTAAGAACCGGTGAATTTGCTGTATATAATATCTGGCACTTTCTGCGAGGAATGACCGCTCCAATTTTTATGTTCACAGCAGGCACTACATTTACATACTTATTCAAATCTGTTAAAAAGCCATTTGAAGAAAATTATCGTGTTAAAAAAGGTATTCGCAGGGCATTGCTTTTATTATTCATTGGGTATTTATTTCGTTATCCATCATGGACGATTGTAGATTTTTCTGAAGTAACAGCAGCAGCCTGGCAATCATTCTTTATTGTGGATGTTTTACAACTGATAGGTTTCAGTCTTTTATTATTACTGTTGATTTTGTTTTTTACTGAGAAACTCAGGTTAAATTTTACTGTCGCTTTTATTTCGTGCGCAACTCTGATTTTCCTCGCTTCACCATTTATGGAAAACATTAACTGGAACTCTTATTTACCTGCACCAATCGCAGCGTATTTATATAGTGGCTCTGGTTCACTGTTTCCAGTATTTCCATGGGCTGGCTATGTAATATCCGGCGCTGTTTTAGGAATTTATCTTGCTCAAAATCCTATGGTATTCAAATCTTCGCGGTTAAGCATATTGCTGGCGATAGTTGGAGCATCATTTTTATTCATTGCTTTGTCAAGTTATTTAATTCTTCAAGCGTATGGCATCGTAGCAATTAATCCACAAGTAACACCGAACACAATATTTTTCAGAATGGGTTTTGTATTGGTACTCACTGCTGTGGTATCTTTCATCTCGTTAAAAGTCGAAAGAATTCCTCAATTGATAATTCTTGTTGGAAGGAATACACTTCTTATCTATGTAGTTCATCTAATCATACTTTATGGAAGCATCTGGACGCCGGGTCTTAAACTTCTCTGGGGCGGAAGTTTATCGGGCTGGCAGTCTTTCATTGCAGCTTTAATAATGATAACTTTAATGACATATATGGTCATCTTGATTCATAGACTGAAAATTCGCAATAAGGAACTTGTCACATAATCATTACAATTTTGTTTTAGGCAGATTAATATTCTTTTTAATAAATTTCAATTAAGAATAAAAACATTTATAATTTGAATTGATGCGTAAATCCAAATCGACTGATCCTAATCTTACAGAAGAAGAAAAAAACTTTGAGCAATCACTAAGACCATTAAGTATTAAAGATTTTGTCGGGCAGCAAAAAATAACTGATAATCTCAATGTATTCATTTCGGCTGCAAAAAAAAGAGATGAAGCACTTGATCATTCTCTCCTTACAGGCCCTCCCGGTTTGGGAAAAACAACTCTTGCTTACATAATCGCAAATGAAATGGGAGTTAAGCTTAAAGTTACTTCAGGACCGGTGCTGGAAAAACCCGGTGATCTTGCAGGTATCCTTACAAACCTTGAAGAAAAATCAGTTCTGTTTATTGACGAAATACATCGTCTGAGTCCTGTTGTTGAAGAATATCTTTATTCTGCTATGGAAGATTATAAGCTTGATATTATGATTGACAGCGGACCAAATGCAAGAACAATTCAACTCAGTCTTCCGAAATACACGCTGGTTGGAGCAACGACCAGAGCAGGAATGTTAACTTCACCGCTGAGAGACAGGTTTGGTATAAAATTCAGATTGGATTATTACGAAGCAGATAATATTCAAAAAATAATTTTACGTTCTTCAAAAATTCTCAATATCGAAGTTGATCAAGATGCATCTTTCGAAATTGCAAAACGTTCACGAGGAACACCGAGAATTGCAAACCGGCTTTTAAGAAGAACAAGGGATTTTGCTGACTTCGATAACAAAAAGAAAATAGATATCGAAGTTGCAAAGAAAGCACTAACTGCATTGGAAGTAGATGATTATGGACTTGATGAAATGGATAAAGAAATCATCCTTGCTATCATAGAAAAATATAATGGCGGACCTGTTGGATTAAATACTTTATCAGTAGCAGTTAACGAAGACCCGGGAACAATTGAAGAAGTTTATGAACCATTTTTAATTCAGCAGGGATTTATTCAAAGAACTGCACGTGGACGAGAAGCAACTGCTCTCGCCTATAAAAGATTCGGAAAGAATAAGTTTAATCCAGGTGAAACCGAATCTCTTTTCAAATAATATAAAGTTAAACTACCAACAAAATGAATCCGGGGTAATTTAATTGAAGAATTTAATTGTTATTATCATACTATTAACATTTATCTTTAACTCATCAATTTCATTGGGGCAGGAAAAACTTTTCATCCCGAGAAATATCCAAGCTGCTTATGATAAAGGAACACGCTCTCCTGATGGCAAACCAGGAAAAGAATATTGGCAGAACTCCGCCGATTATAAAATAGATGTTGAATTTAGTCCTGCCACTTATCAAATAATTGGAAGTGAAGAAGTAACATATTTTAATAACAGTCCAGATTCACTCAAGAGAATACTTTTAAGATTGTATCCAAATATTTTCAAAAAAGGAAGTGCAAGGGATTATTCAATAAATCCTGATGCTATTAATGAAGGTGTTTCGATTCAGAAAATAAGTATTAATGGTCTTTCTATAAATTTGGAAAACCAAAGCATTTTCAGAGTAACCAGTACTATTGCAATTTTATACCTGCCTGAACCAATTGCACCCAAATCTTCAATTGATCTTTCAATTGATTGGAGTTTTTATCTTCCAACGAAATCAACTCTAAGAGTGGGTGTTTATGATTCAACTTCAGTTTTTGTTGGTTACTGGTATCCGCAAATTTCAGTTTATGATGATATTGAAGGATGGGATTATACTAACTATGGCGGACAGGTAGAGTTTTATAATGACTTTTCCAATTTCGAAGTAAGTATTACTGTACCGAATAATTTTGGCGTGTGGGCAACAGGTGAACTTCAAAATCCTGAGGAAGTTCTCAATGAAAATATTTACGGGAGATATTTAGCGGCAAAAGAATCAAACGATGTTGTTAGGATTATAACTGAAAGCGATATTAATCTATCCAGCATCTTCAAAAATGATAATGAAAAAAATACATGGATCTATAAAGCCGCAGAAGTTTCTGACTTTGCATTTGCTCTGAGTGACAGATATTTGTGGGATGGAGTGAGAGCTGTTATTGACAGCAGTAATAATCAATCCGTTTTTGTTCATGCGGTTTATCCTGTCAGTTCACCTGACTTTCATGATGTGGCTCAGATTTGTAAAGAACTCATTAATTATTTTTCATTCACGATGCCCGGAATAAAATTTCCATTTCTTTCAATTGTGGCTTTTAATAATGGAAGAAAGGGAGGTGGCGGGATGGAATTTCCGATGATGATAAATGATGGTTCAACGGATATTTGGGAAAATACAGTAGCTTTAACTGCGCACGAACTGGCACATCAATATTTTCCTTTTTACGTTGGTACTAATGAGAAGAAATATGCATTTATGGATGAAGGCTGGGCGGTGATGCTGATATTCAAGTATATGGAAAAGTTAACCGGAATTAATTCCCGCCTGATCAGCAACACTGGCAATTATGAATACCTTGCCGGAACAGAAGATGATTTTGCTATGATGATTCCTTCATTTTCTCTTCCAATTAGTTCATATCGTAATTCAGCTTATGACAAACCATCAATTGCTTATGAAATTTTACGGGATATGCTTGGCGACGATGTTTTTCTTAAAGCATCGCAGGAATACATTAATAGATGGAACGGAAAACATCCAACACCTTACGATTTCTTTTTTACATTTAATGATGTTACAGGAAAAAATCTAAACTGGTTCTGGAATCCATGGTTTTTTGAAAATGGTTATCCTGATCTTTCGATTGAGAAAGTTTCAGATAAAGATGATAGAGTTGAAGTAGTAATAAGAAAGGTTGGAAATATTCCGACACCTGTTAAACTAAAAGTAATCTATGAAAATGAAACAAGCGAAGAGTGTTATTTTAGTGCGGATATCTGGATAGACAAGGAAGATATATTTTCCACGGAAATTAAATTAACCGATATACTTAAAGAGATACAACTTGGCGATCTCCGGATTCCGGATTCGAATCGGGAAAATAACCTTTATTTAGTCCACTAATTTTATTTCAGGAAGTCTGAATTATTCTTCCTTTTTCTTTTTAGGTCTTCCTCTTTTCTTGGGAGCTTCAGCTTCAGGTTTTGCTTCAGTTTCGTGTTCAACTTTTTCAGGTGCCTCAAAAACTGGTTCTTCTGTTTTCTGTGTCTC
Source organism: Ignavibacteriaceae bacterium (assembly GCA_013388525.1). The sequence goes on from JACAFA010000174.1 coordinate 26,493, forward strand.
CGTTAGTGGTTGTGATACAACTTCAGAAACCGCTGCTTCTTTCATCTCAGGAACTTTTACTTCTTCTATCACAGGCACCGGTGTAACTTCCGGAACTTCTTTTACAGTGCTTTCAATTACTTCAACAGATTTTATTTCTTCTTTTATTTCAGAAACTTCAGGTGCTTTAATTGATATCTCTTGCACATTTTTATCAACGACGGTGGCTGGTTTTAAAGATTCTGATTCAGGTTTGGTTTGCTTCTTTTGTTCTGCAGGTTTTTGTTCAACTTTCTTTCGTGAGCTTAGTGTTCGCCCTTTTTTACGAGGTCTTGTCTTGCCAAAAGAATGTTTGAACCTTTTACCTTTTTTTGATTTTTTATCGCCTTTTCCCATTAAATTCTCTCCATAATTTTATTCTTAAAAATTTACAATACAATAATACTTTTCAGAGCGCTAACTTTCAATTCTTACTTCTTTTGGAATGACTTTTTTCTTTCTTTGATCAGGGAGATATTAACAAAATTACATCATCAGGTTGTTAATAAAGCATAATTAATTGTGAATTACCAAATAAATTCATTTTTTATTTTGAGGATAAAAAACTTTAAAACTTGTAATGACACTGATAACATACGCAATTAAAAACAAAACCCAGTTAAAAGCAGTTGGACGGATTTGAGTTAAATCACCTGTGCCTGTGATTATAACTTTGATACTATCTTCCATAAAAGTGAATAAAAGCATAATAACAGTTATTCCGAAAACTATCCACTCAATTGAATTAACTTTAAACTTGAAGTCGTTTATCAATAAATATCCAATAGAAATTAATACTATTGAAATCAATAACGGTGCGATTACAGGTCCCCACCAGGGAAGTGGTATTAGAAAAAGTACGTCCCATTCTAAAATGGATTCGGGCCACTGAATGAATGTGTAAAGCCAGAGATAATAGAAAATATCCCAGATGCCAAATGATAAAAAGAAATAGCCAATTTTATGAGGCCATTTGCTTCCAGCAATTAAACTGACTGTTGCAAGCATTATAATCGTTGCAGCTTCGCGTCCAATTTCGATGAAAGTATAAATATCGGTTTCGAAATTAATATCTCTTACAAGATCTTCAATGCCATACATTGCACGCAGATAAACAACCACTGCTGATTCCAGATAAGCCATTGCAATTGCAAATAAGCTAACTAAAAATAGTTTTCTATTTGTCATATTTCTTTAGTCGTAAAATTTTTTTGTAAGCTAAAATCGTTATTACACTTAAAACATTGAAAAGAATTGTTACCAACCCAAATATTTCCACATCAGCGAACAGCAAACCAGCACCGTGACTATATCTTTCTATTAATAATGATAAAGCTAAATACACTGAAATTACAGCAATCAAAACAAATGTAATCACGAGGAAAATAAATAGGAGTGAGAGCAGTGATTTTGCTTTCATAATTATTTTATCTTGTGAAGTTGATATAAATTAATAAATTTTTCTATCTGTCTTCTGTGCCGTAAAATGTGAACGATAGCATGTTCCAGTATCTGCTCAATGTCATATGTAGGTCCGTGCCGAGAAATTATTTTTACTTTCATAATATCATCATCCGAGAGTTCCCATTTATCCTGAAGTGTTTCAATTGTGTAAACGATCATTTTGTCAAGCTCAGCAGAAAAATCATTTTGCGGAATAAGTCTTCTTTCAGGAGAGTTTTTTGGAATAGAATACCAGTCTCTTATGTAATTCGCATATCCATAACCTGAATTGATAACGTGCGAAAAAATAGTTTGAACCGAACGGCAGTCATCATCTTTAGTTTCAGCATCAACGATTTTTACAAAATCTGATTCAGAAACGTTCAAAACCAGATTTTTAAGCTTAGCTGCAGCACGTTCGTATTCGTCCATAAGTGCGCCTATTGAACCTTTGCGGAAATTTGTTTTCATTTCATATGGAAGTTATTGACCAAATTGAAGAAAAAAAATTACATATTCTTTTCTTGTAATGATTTCTTAACTTAAAGAGTATGAAATTCTATCGCTTTATCTTATTTGCTTTGATTGCGAGTAATCTTTTATTCGTTCAGGAGCACTTTGCTCAGATTAATGAAATTACTGGATTACCCGTAATAAGAAATTATTTGCCGTCCGAGCATGGCGGAACTCCGCAAAACTGGGCAATTGTGCAGGATAAAAGAGGAATTATGTACTTTGCTAACACAGGAGGTTTGCTCGAATATGATGGTTCTACCTGGCGATTAATTGAAATTGAAAACGAAGTCGCAAGGACTGTAGCAATAGATCAAAGAGGAACTATTTTCGTTGGTGGTGTTGATCAATTTGGGTTACTTGAATCAGATCCTTCCGGCACTTTAAGATATCGTTCCCTCATAAATTTTATTCCTGCTGAAGAAAGAAAATTCGGTGACATCTGGTCTATCTGGTCATCTGCTTCCGGAATTTACTTTCAGAGTGCTTCTCACATTTTCTTTTTTAAAAATAATATCATTTATTCAACTGCTAATCATTCCGGCGATGTACAAATCTGGAAATCAAAGTCAGTATTCAGTCCGGCATTTCTTGTTGATGATAAATACTTTGTTTCCCAGGCGGGAATGGGTTTATGTACAATCCTTGATGATTCAATAAGTTTAGTCGAAAACGGAGAGCGTTTTAAGGATTTAACTATCTATTCAATGCTGCCGAGAAAGAATGAAATAACCGGAAATCAACAATTACTAATAGGCGCTGAAAACGGTTTTTACCTTTATGATAGTTCTTCTCTCTCAAAGTTTAAAACTGAAGCAGATAATTATATAATTAAAAATCAGCTCTATTTCAGAGGTGCGATACTAAGTGATAATACTTACGCTTTTGGAACTCAGAATGGTGGTCTTATTATTCTTGATTCTTCCGGAAAACTTCTCAAAATAATTAATAGAGCAACCGGTATTAATGATAATACTGTTTGGTTCGTTTATCCGGGTTTTGCCGGTGAGTTGTGGCTGGGACTTAATAACGGAATTGCAAAACTTAATTATCCAACTGCACTAACATTATATGATTCGCGTTTCGGATTAGACGGAACTCTTTTTTCAGTTAATGAGCACCGCAATAAATTATTTGTAACTTCAGCAAACGGAGTTTACTATGCGACAAATACTCAGGAAATAAATTACAAGTCAACATTTAAAAAAATTGAGGATGTAAGTTCTGAATCTTGGGAAATAATTGATCTTGGAGAATATCAACTTGTTGCAACTACTAATGGTATTTATAAGTTAAAAGATGTTAGTGCTGAGCGAATAGAAACTTCCTGGCGCTTTGCTTATTCATTTTGCAGATCACGGTTAAATGAAAATCTTATTTATGTTGGTTTGCACGATGGGCTTGCAACTTTACAATTCATCGATGGTAAATGGACTGACGGCGGAAAGATTCCCGGCGTTTCAGAAATTATTTTTCATATAGTTGAAGAAACTGACGGAACAATTTGGCTTTCTACATTCAATAAAGGGATTATAAAAGTTCTACCTCATAAAAACGGGAGAAATTCATCTTATAGTATTACCAGATATGGAAAGGAAAACGGAATTTCTGAAAAAGGAATAGTTCCAATCCTGCTTGGTGACCGGATTATTTTTGGAAATAGTAATGGTTTTACGCTTTATGATAAGAATAATGATTCATTTAGTTATAGTAGTATTTTCGGAGATCATTATACAAACGGCTACAAAGTTGAAGACGTTAAAGTTGATATTGATGGTAATCTCTGGGTGATGGGTGGAAGAAACAGAAGTTTTGAAATTTCAAGAATTATTTTTTCTGAAAGTAAGAATCCAAAACTGGAAACTTTTCCGATCTTAAATACAATACTTGAGAACGATTTTTATTTTGTTCCTTACCGGATCTATCCCGATAAATTCTCTGCAAACATTTTATGGATTACTGCAAATGATAAACTTTACAGGTTCAATGTTGAATCCTTTGTCCAATCGACCAGGATTACTAATTATCGTGCTTTGATCCGGGAAGTAAAAATCGGGAATGATTCAACTATTTATTTTGGAGGATTTGAAGACAGTTCAAACTCCGTACAGAATGAGTGGGAATTAGCATCCGGTGTTGGCTCAATCCAATTTACTTATTCAGTTTCTTCATATATAAATGAATCAACAAATCGTTTTCAATATTATCTGGAAGGATTTGAAGAAGGTTGGTCAGAATGGAGTAAAGAATATCGGAAGGAATATACAAATCTGCCGCCAGGTAATTTTATTTTCCATGTAAGAGCATTTAACGCTTTAGGTGAAAACAGCCAGGAAGCTGCTTTTAGTTTTTATATACCAACACCATGGTATAAGTCCAACTGGGCAATTTTCTTGTATGTGGTTCTTGCACTTTCTGCCATCTGGCTATTTGTAAATTACAGATTGAAATTTCTTGAAAACAAAACAATTAAACTTGAAGCTGTTGTAAATGAGAGAACCCGCCTTGTACGTGAACAAAAAGAAACTCTGGAAGAACAGGCAAAGAAATTAGTTGAACTTGATCGGCTCAAATCTAATTTCTTTACTAATATTTCTCACGAGTTCAGAACTCCGCTTACTTTAATCATGGGGCAGATTGAAAATATTTTCGACTCGATATCAGATGAAAAAATTAAGACTAAGCTGAAACTTGCACTTTCAAATTCAAAAAGACTTCACGCACTAATCAATCAATTGCTTGAATTATCACGGCTGGAAGCAGGCGAAATAAAATTAAAAGTCGTTAAAGCTGATCTAAATAAATTCCTGCAAAAAGTAATTTCTGCTTTTGAATCTTTTGCTGATAGAAGAAATGTTAAGCTGGAATTTTCGACAAGTAATCCGGAGCTTGAACTTTATTATGATCCTGAAAAAATGGAAGAAGTTTTTAACAACCTTATATCTAATGCAATAAAATTTACACCTGATGGCGGAGTTATATCATTGACAGTTGAAGATCAGGCTGAAAATAATCTCATCAAAATAATAGTTAAAGATAGCGGAATAGGAATAAGCGAAACTGCACTGCCGCATATATTTGACAGATTTTACCAGGTTGATGGAACTCAAACCAGACAGTATGAAGGAACAGGAATCGGATTAGCAATTGTTAAAGAGCTTGTTGAATTACACCAGGGTAAAATTGAGGTTAAAAGTCAGCAGAACAAAGGTACTGAATTCATCATCAGTTTCAACAAAGGAGCAGAGCAGCTAAAGAATAAGCCATTTGTCGATTTTGTTGATGAAACAGAATCTGTTGTAATGACATCAGGTTTCGAAAAATCTTCTAACATCCGGGAAAGTGAATCAGAAATAAATTTAACCGGTAAAGAAATCGGCGGAAGGAATATTATACTTGTAGTTGAAGATAACAGTGAAATGCGAACGTATATTAAAGAAAATTTAATGACTGAATATGATGTACTTGAATGTAAAAACGGAGAAGAAGGTGTTCGTAAGGCTTTTGAAATTATTCCTGATTTAATTATAACTGATGTAATGATGCCTGTGATGAACGGATACGATTTGAGTAAAAAATTAAAAAACGATAAAAGAACTAGTCACATCCCGATTATAATGTTAACAGCTAAAGCTGATGAGCAGAGTAAACTTGAAGGTCTTGACATTGGAGTGGATGATTATCTCACAAAACCATTCAGTAAAAAAGAACTGATTGTAAGAGTCGGAAACCTTATCAAACTTAGAACTTTATTGAAAGAACGTTACAAAGAAGTAAGTGCTATCAGCATTGATAAAATAGAAGCTAAACCAATCGATCAGGAATTTTTAGCTAAAGTTTTTAGTTGTATAAAAGCGCATCTGGAAAATCCTCAGTTCGGGGTAACGTTTTTAGCAAGTGAAGTTGGTATGAGCGTATCTCAACTGAATAGAAAATTAAATGCTTTGATCAACCAGTCAGCGGGAAAATTAATCAGGGCTACAAAGCTTGACTATGCATCACAACTTCTGAAGAGCAAAGCAGGAAATATTTCTGAAATAGCTTTTCGGATTGGTTTTAGTGATGTGCCGGGTTTTTCTCATAGCTTTAAAGAAAAATTCGGCTGCACGCCAAGTGAATATTTAAAAACTCTTCAATAGGCACAAAGTCCTATCTAAATTCTTCAATTTTCAATGGATTGAAAATCTCTGCTCAAAATTCACAATCATTTGCTTTAAAATCGTAACACATTCGCTTACCTGATTAGATAGATTTGCATTGGTAAAAATCAAATTAAGTTTAAGGAGTTTGCAGTGCAAAAAATTATTTCATTTTTTTCATTTTTCATCATTTCGACAGTTCAGTTATCATCTCAAAACACACCACAATTGATTGATTTAGGTTTAGGTGGAGTTAGTGCTGTTTCAAAAAATGGTCAATACGTTTGTGGAAATAATTATCCAGATCTTCCATTTATTTGGTCAGAAACATCTGGCAAAGTTCTAATAGGAAATGTTGAATCTGAAGTATTTAGTGTTTCCGACAATGGTGTCGTTGTTGGAAGATTTCGGGATTCCAGCTTTACAATCGGTGGTAATCCAGTGCTTCGTGCAGGATACTGGGCAAACAATAATTGGTATGGCTTTGCAGGTATCACCGGAGTTCCACCTTTGGATGAGAATTCTTTTACTCACGCATATGGAATAAACAGCAATGGAACTAAAGCAGTTGGAATGGTATGGCACACCAACTGGCGTGTTGAAGCCTGCTACTGGTCAATCCCTGATATTGGAATTGGTTTGCTTGGTCAATCCGGAAACTTTAACAGTCGTGCTAATGTAGTTTCAAATGATGGCTCAATTATCGCAGGCTGGGATGGTGAGTTTGGAGGACCGGACAGAAGAGCTTTCTATTGGGATCCTTCACCACATTTTATGGGTGGGTTTGATCCAACATATCTCGTTGGTGAAAGCCGTGGCATGAATTCAGATGGAAGTGTAATTGTTGGCGGTTCAGTTTGGCCTTTTAAATGGACAGCTTCTACCGGCTTGCAGCATGTTGTTGCTGATTCATCTCTTTACTTTGATGGTCAGGCAATTAGCATTTCAGATAATGGAGTCATTGTAGGTTATGTTAGATTCAGTGTGCAAAACTATCAGGCATTTATTAAAAAGCCCGGTTGGAACGATATTATTTTATTAAAAGATTATATCCCTGATAGTCTTGGAATCACTTCTTTTAATAACTGGTATTTTCCATTCGGTGATGCTATATCAGCTGATGGCAATCGAATCGGACTAACTGCATATCCACCCGGATCCCAGCAAGCACACGCACTTGTATTAACTCTCAATACAACTATTCCGGTAGAATTAACTTCCTTCACTGCAAAATATTACGGGAATGAAGTTGAGTTAAACTGGAGTACTGCAACAGAAACTAACAATCTTGGATTTGTAGTAGAAAGAAAAACCGAAAACTCGGATTGGTCCGAGATAGGTTTTATTAATGGAAATGGTACAACAACATAACCAAATTTTTATAATTTCAAAGACAATTCAGTTTCAAAAAACAGATATCACTATAGACTTAAACAAATGGATTTTGATGGTGGCTTTGAATATTCAAAAATAGTTGAAGTTGATGTGAATCAGGTTAAAGAATTTTATTTAAGTCAGAATTATCCAAATCCTTTTAATCCTTCGACTGTCATTTCATTTTCTATTCCGCAAAATGCAAATGTTAACTTGTCAGTGTTTAATGCGCTCGGAGAAAAAGTAGCTACATTAATTAATGAGATGAAAGACGCAGGAAGTTATGATGTTGAATTTTCCGCAATGAATCTTACGAGTGGAATTTATATTTATAAAATTGAAGCGGGCAGCTTCCAGAGTGTTAAGAAAATGATTTTAATAAAATAGTTTTGCGCCTCCTTAAATGCAATGGAAAGTCCTCTTCATCTTCGGATGCGGGGGGCTTTTCAATTTACTTAACTAAAGCAGATTGAAAATAAATTTTTCGTTGCTATCATCAGTTAAAAAATAGTAGCTAAGAAATTAAATAATAATTACTGAGTTTTTTCATTGGAGATATAATGGAATTAAAGTTTTTCAAATTGAATGTAATAGTTTTTTCTGCTATTCTATTTTCTTTTTCACAATTATCGATTGCGCAGTTATCCGGTACTTATACAATTCCCGGATCTCCTTTTACAACCATAAAAAAAGCAGCTGATTCATTAAATGCAGTCGGAATCGGGACAGGGGGAGTTACATTCAATATTACAACCGGCTATACTGAAAACATAACTTCTCCAATTACAATTACTGCAACAGGAACTTTGAGTAATCCTATAACGTTTCAAAAATCCGGAGGAGGAACAAATCCGTTAGTAACAAGAATTGATGGAGGTAGTTTAACTACTGCTATAAGAGGTGGAGCCGGAGATGCAGTAATCAGAATTGAAGGTACAGATTATATAACATTCAATGGATTAAATGTAGCTGCAACCGATCAGGGAATTGAATATGGCTATCTTACACACAAACCAAGTGGAACAAACGGCTGTCAAAATGTAACGATCACAAATTGCCAGATTACTTTAACAAAAGGTACCAGTCCTTTTGTTAGCGGAATTTACATCGGAAATGGAACGAACTCAGTTTCGTCAAATTTTGGAGTAACTGTTACTGCTGCAAGCGGAATAAATTCCAACTTTGTCATAACCGGAAATACAATTCAGAATGTCCACGATGGAATTTTATCAATTGGTTCTTCAGCTACAGGATTTTATGATAGTGATATTATTGTTGGACAAACAGGTTCTGGAAACATTATACAAAATTTTGGCGGAGTTGCAGTCGCATCGAGTTATGGTGTTTATTTCAATTATGTTAATAATCCAAACACTTCTTATAATACAATTAATAATGCCGGCGGTGGAGGTACTTCGCATACAGATAGTTTATTCGCTGTGTTTCATTCTGTAGTTTCTGGTGATATTACTGTTAATAATAACTCATTTACTTTTAATAATGCCTCAACCAGATTAACCGGTGTTATATACAATAAAAATAATTCAGTCGCCTCAGAAACCTATAACAATAATACTTTCAACGGAACTCTTAACACCGGTACTCTTCATCTTATTTATACGTTCAGTAATACTACTCCGAATAAAACTGTTTCAGGAAATGTAATTACAGGAATTACAAAATCTGGTGGAGGATTAAATGTTTATTATGATGCTGGTCAACCATCCGGCGGGACTGTGACAATTACAAATAATGATTTTTCAAACATAACAATTACATCTGGTTCAGGTACTAATTACATTATTTATTCCTCGAAAAGCACTTCCAATAATATGATATTGAACAATAATACTTTTTCTAACTTTACTCATTCCGGTACCGGTACTATATATGCTATTAATGCAACCGGATTTAACAGTAATCAAATCAGCAATAACACTATTTCAAATATTACCACAGGTGGTTCTTTATATGGAATTAATTTTAGTGGTTTAAATGCATCTGTTTACAATAATAATATGTATGGTCTGACTTCTAATACAACTGGATCTAATGTTGTCAATGGAATAACAACTCAGTCTATTAATAATAATACAACAAATCTTAACATCTATAATAATTTTATTTCTGATATAAAAGCACCCGCTTCAACCGCGTTTTCAGGAACTACCGGGATAAATGCAATATCAGGTTCAAATGTGAACATTTATTACAATACTGTATTCCTGAAATTCACAAGTACTAATGCAAGCAATAAAAGTTCTGCTCTTTCTTTGGGTGATACCAGTCCTGATATGGTTGATATCCGTAATAATGTTTTTGTAAATCTTGCTGACGTAACTAATGGACAATTTGCTGCTGCAATAAGAAAATCCGGCACATGGTTATTGAACTTTGCAGCCAGTTGTGATAACAATCTTTATTATGCAGGTACACCTTCATCAAAGCATCTGATATTTTATGATGGAACGAATGCTGATTCAACACTCATTCAATTTAAAAACAGATTATCACCGAGAGAGTTAAACTCTGTTACTGAAAATCCACCATTTGTTAATTCGGTTACGCCGCCTTATGACTTACATATGAGTACATCAATAGCCACGCAAACTGAAAGCGGCGGAACTCCAATTACTTCCCCGATAACTATTACAACGGATTATGATAGTAATACAAGAAATACTTCTACACCGGATATTGGTGCTGATGAGTTTACCGGAATCCAGGCTGATCTTGCTTCACCAATTATTCTTTATACTCCATTATTAAATACAAGTTCAACTGGGGTGAGAACACTTGTTGCAAGTATTACTGATCCGGGAAGCGGTGTTCCGACCACTCCGCCAGGATGGCCAAATTTATATTGGAAGAAAAACACTTCGGGAACCTGGGCTGCAGTAACTCCTTCCGGAGTTGCAGGTGGTGTTTATTCTTTTAACTTTGGTTCTGGAGTAACACTAAATGATACTATTTATTATTACATCGTTGCTCAGGATCTGGCATCACCGCCAAACGTTGGTGCATATCCTTCGATTGGTGCGGGTGGTTTCACTTATAATCCACCAGCGGCTTCAACTCCACCAACAACTCCGAGCAGTTATGTAATTACTGATATACCTTTAGCCGGAAATTATAACATTGGCAGCGGTGGAAATTATTCAACAATCACGGCTGCTGTAACTGATTTAAATTTGAGAGGTGTTGGCGCTGAAGTTAATTTCGTTTTAACAGATCCTGTTTATGTAACTGGAACGGGTGAAGTTTTTCCGTTAGAATTTAAATGTTCAAATGTTAGTAAACCTACCTCAACAAATAAAGTTAATATTAAACCGAATACCGGAGTTGTGCCAATTATTCAAGGTGCAATTGCTTCATCTGCACTTATAAAAATACTTGAAAGCTATATAAACATTGATGGTTCCAATTCCGGTGGAACAGACAGAAGTCTGACAATTCAGAATACTTCAACTGATCATCCCTCAGGATTATTTTTTGGTTCTACAGGAATAACGCCAATCATTGGCGGATCATTGAAAAATTGTAATGTTATTAGTGGAGCCAATTACTCTAATCCAAATTATGGAATATTAATTTCTGATGGAGTTACACCGGGTATTCCAGGATATTTTAATAATATCACAATTCAAAACAACAATTTGCAGCGATCATTCTATGGTATTTATTGTATCGCTAAGCTATCATCCGGAAATGGTTCGGGCTTATTAATAACTGGCAATAATTTAAATTCTACCAGCACAAATGCCATTCACGAAAAGGGAATATATCTGGAGGGAGTGGACGGCGCTGTTGTATCAAATAATATTATTGGAAATCTCGGGGGTAATGATGCAGGAAATACATTCGCTATTTCATTTGGACCCGGAACTATAAACAGTTCAATTTTAAATAATGTTATTGGTCCAATGCCAGGAAGTTTGGGAGGTGGTACGCCCACTGGTATTTCAGTTTCTTCCGATATGATTAATTCAAATCTCATTATCTCAGGAAATGAAGTATTTAGTCTTTCCGCATCTTTTGGTGCTGCAGTGACAGCTGTTTATGTTTACTCACCTATGACCGGTGTAACTATTGAAAGAAATAAAGTTTATGATATAGTTAATGACAATAATTTTGGTTTTGGCGCTAGAGGAATTATCATCAATACAGGAATATCTAACAGTGATATAACAATAAAAAATAATTTTGTTTGGGATGTTCGGGCTTCAGCAAAAGAATTTCCCGGAACCTGGGGTGTTGGAATTGGTATTGATGGTGCAACAGGAGGAGTTAATGTATATCACAATAGTGTTAATCTTTATGGTACTATAGCCGGGAGTTCAGCAGTAAGTATTAATACTGCTTTTGGTATACTGGATGCGAATGCAACTTCAATAGATGTAAGAAATAATATTTTTGTAAACAAATTTGATAATACAAACAGCACTACAGATAAGAGCTATGCAATAAATAGTCAAGCTCCTAATACTGCATTCACAAATATCAACTATAATGATTATTTTGTTGAAGGTGTCGTTGGTGTTTTAGGTTATTTGGGTGGTGACCAGACAACACTTGGCGCATGGCAATCATCAACCGGACAGGATTTGAACAGTATATCAGGAAATCCTGGTTTCGTAAGTAATGCCGATTTACATATCAATCCGGATTCTTCTACAGTAAGTAATATTGGATTTTTCCTCTCGCTTGTTCCAAATGATATTGATGGAGATATAAGAAATAATCCACCGGATATTGGTGCAGATGAGTACAATGCTTCTTCTTCTTCTTTCCAATTAACAGTAAACATATTGAACGGCTGGAATATGGTTTCAATTCCTGGTTTACATCCAATAGATCAGAATGTAGATACCTGGTGGCAATACAGAGATCCGGGCGCTAACGTGTTCAAGTATTCTGGTGGTTATCAGATTGTTTCTTTAGCAACACCTGGAATTGGTTACTGGATGAAACACGCTGGTGCAAGAACCTACAACACGGGCGATGAATGGCCGGCAGGTGGAATTCAGATAGTTGCACATGATCCAATACAGGGAACAATTGGATGGAACTTGATAGGTGGATACGAGGCAAGTGTAGCCACATCAGGAATGACAACAACACCTCCGGGATTGATAATATTCCCTGTATTTAAATATTCAAGCGGATACCAGGTAGCAGCAACGTTGGATCCGGGATATGGATATTGGGTAAAACTCAGTGGAGCCGGACAGATAAACATCCCAAGTTCAGTGGCAAAAGGCAGTGGAGAAATAGCAGAATACTTCCCAGAGAATTGGGGAAGAATAATAGTTACGGATGCAAGTGGAATAAATTACACGTTGTATGCAGTAAAAGGAGAA
>JACAFA010000203.1 GCA_013388525.1 Ignavibacteriaceae bacterium
GCCTAACCCGCCGCCCATAACAAGGAAGCCAAGTGAAGCACAAATGCCAATGATTAAACAAACTGCACTTAACTTGCGTCAGCAAAAGTGCGGTTTGTAAATTAATTAATTAGAACGAATACTTAGAACAAAATGCTTAACAAAAACAAAACGCCAATAATTATAAATCCGCCGAACTAAAATGGCGGTCGGCGTTGAGGCGCTGGTTATACAACTATTTTATTTTTGGTTTAGCAATTACAGAACTCTCAATACTTTTCCCACCAAAAAATACATTCCCATCTTCAACAATTTCTGGCCAATTATAACTTTCTACTCTTTCTAAATTAATTTGAATATCTGATTCAAAGTCACAATCACTATTACAATACTTTATTAAATCTGGCAAATTTTCATTAGCCTTCGAATCTGATACTAAATATGCGATTGGGAAAAATTTTAATAAATGGAAAAAAGAGAATTCTTTAAAATTCCCCCTGATCGAAGGCATCATAAAATCACGGATAACAATAATATTATTATATGGATAGATCCAATAATAAATGTGAAGATCTTCTGGAATAGATGCATTTTTATTTGAAATAAATTCTCTAAATATTTTATCAAATGTAACTTCATCAATTTCAGATTTTGCTGAAATTAGATGAGCAATAATTCCTTTCACAAGAAGATTAGGCTTAGTTTTAATATTAATAATTTTGGGCAAAATTAAAGTTGATTTTAAATATTTGCCTAAAGTCCTTGAAAATTCATTCATCACTTTATCATAAGTGCTTCCGAGAAATTCATTACACGATTTACAAATCGTTCTATATTTTACACCATTTTGAGATATTAAAAATTTATTATTATTTGCTGTAAAACGTTGCAATACAGTTTGCATTTCAACTGCTGATAACTCAATACCTGATCTGGGTGGAACGTGATCCCAAGTAAGACTAGCTTCTTTTAAGCAAATATTACATTTCCCAAATCTTTCTCTTTTATGTTTTACATAGTGCATTTAAAGTTGTATAACTAATACTTATCAGGAATTACAGACACTCGCTTTGCAATAATTCCTGTTTTTTTCAATCCTAATATTATTATTCGTAATCATTTAGTCAATTAAAAGCTTTCATTGCTTAAATAACTAAAGTGTTCGGGATTGATATTGTTTATATCAGGATTTGGTCATTCCTGATATTATTTGCGACTTCCGAATTATTATTAATGTGTCACTCTGAATGGAATGAAGAGTCTCTTTATTTGAGAACAAGATATTTCACTTCGTTCAATATGACAAATTGGAATTTTTCAGAAGTCTCTATTACTTAAGGTTTGTGCAAACTAAGGATGGAAATCCTGTATTAAGATTGGAAGAACTAACTATTTGCAATCTTCGGGTCTTTCACCTTCGTAAGTATCAGCAAGCCCACAATAAAAAAGAATGCGATGGAAATAATTGCAACTCTTTGACTCCCTGAAAGGTAACTCACCAATCCAAATACCAAAGGACCGATTACTGCCGAGCTTTTTCCAAAGAATGAATAAAATCCAAAGAACTCTGTTTTCTTTTCCGGTGGTGTAAGTTTGCTCATTAAACTTCTGCTGGTTGACTGGCTTGAACCCATCGCTGCGCCTGCGATTAGTCCGACAACATAAAATCCTGTTTTATCATAAACGAAATACGCAAGTGCAACCGTTACCAGCCACATAAAGAGACTGATTACAATTGTTTTCTTTTGCCCGATATTATCCGCAAGAACTCCCATCAGAATAGAGCCAACGATTGCCGTCGTTTGAACGACAATAAAAAAGATAAGCAGTTCCATTTCGGAATATCCAAGTGTTGTACTGGCATAATTTCCCGAGAAGAAAATAACAGTGTTCACTCCTTCGATATAAAAGAAATACGCTAATAAAAACATTGCAAGATTTTTATAGTATTTAAGATGAGTTATCGTTGCCCAGACTCTTTCAAATCCAATTGCTGCAAATGATTTAGTTCGCTCAACTTTATTTCGTGTTTCTTTCAGAAAGAAAAACAGCGGCAGAGAAAAAATAAGGAAGAATAAAGCAGCAACAGGGAAAGTTTCTTTAATCATAGATGCTTCAATGAATGAAAATACAATTGCTAGTGTTGCAAGCGAGCCAAGATAACCCATTCCAAATCCATAACCGCTTACGCGACCATAATTTTTAGGCGCTGTTATTTCAGGAAGGAACGCATCATAGAAAACCAGTCCGGCTTCAAAGCCAACATTAGCAAGAACAAATAAAAATATTCCCCAGAAGATTTGTCCCGGTCCGATGAAATAAAGCGAAGATGTTCCAAGAATGCAAAGCAGTGTAAAGAAAAGAAGAAATCTTTTTTTACCTGCACTGTAATCAGCAATTGCACCAAGCACAGGCGAGATGATAGCAGTAATGATCATTGCGATACTTGTGCTGATACTCCAGTATAAATCACCGACTGCTTCATTACCTGCAACGGTCTTCTTGAAGTAAACGGCATAAAGAAAAGTTACAACAATTATTGAAAAAGATGTGTTGGCAAAATCGAAGAGAGTCCAGACAAATACTCTTCCTTTTTCTTTCATTCGTTACTGCCTCGAAGGTGAAATTGAATCTTCGACAAGTCCCCTTCCGGTTTTGTTAAGCTTGCCTTTAGTCTTTTCTTCTGCAAGAACAGCATCAAGAATTCCATTAATAAATTTTGCACTTCCCGCAGTGCTGAAATCTTTTGCAATTTCAATGGATTCGTTGATTGATACTTTAGGCGGAATATCTGGGAAATGAAGTATTTCACAAATACCCATTCGCAGAAGAATTTTATCTATCAATGCAATCCGGTTCATTTCCCAGTTTGTAACCCGTTGAATTATCCTGTCATCAAGATCAGCAGTATTATCAATAACTTTCTGAATTAGCTCACGTGCAAAAGTTTTGTCTGCTTCATCAGTAACTTCTTGAAGGATCTCATTTGAGAGAGGTTGAAGGGATTCATTGTTCATTTCATAGGCATACAAAATTTGCAGCACTTTTTCTCTGACAATTCTTCGCTTTGATTTTTTAGACATCATATTAAGAACAAAATAAAAATTTACGAGTCAGTATATAATTTCACCTCAAATATTACAACTGTTTTTTACAAAGCAAAATTCCAGAAATTAAATAACGCAATGCTTTCTCTTAACTTGTTGTAAAACTTATCTTTAAAATCAAGTTTATGTTCAGATTCAGCAACTCTGACATCAAGGTTCATAAATTTGCTGATTTCTATTGCGCGCGGAAGATGATATGCATCGGAAATCAAAATGATATTTGCTGACGGATTATCTTCTGTCAGAAGTTTATTTTTAATCCATTTAATTTGATCAGTAGTTGAAGATGTTAAATTCTCTGTAATAACTTTGGAAGTGTCAACGCCTTTGATTCGCGCATATTCAAAAGCAACTTCCGATTCAGGTAATTCACCCGGAGCCTTTCCGCCGGTAAGAACTATCCTGCCGACAAAACCGCTGTTAAGAAGTTCCAGTGCTTTATCAACTCTTGAAGATAATGTAGGACTCGGAATATTACCGCTCCAGACTGCTGCGCCCAGGACCACTGCAATATTATTCTTGCTTTTATTAAGTATCCATTTACCGGAAGCATAGCTGACATTATCTATATAGATTAAGATTATAATCAGAAAGATAAACATCATCATAACAGAGCTGAATAAATTTCTTATAAATGTTACCCGCTGTTTGCTGATTATGATTGTCCAGATAAAAACCAAATAATAAAAGAGTGAAAGCAGGAATAATAAAAAGAGTAAACCGGTTAGTACTTTATCTCCCGGCTGATCAAGGATATAACTACCTGATGAGATGATTTTAATTTTAGTGGAAATGAATGATAAAAGCAGCAGGAGCCAGCTAATAATCGGAAAAGTTATTGCGGATTTTTTCGTAAATCCGGTTTTGCTTTTTTTTATGGCGATGAATATACCGAGAATTGTTCCTGCATAAATCAGAAAGTTGAATAAGTTGCCGGTTTTAAATAGAGAGAAACTGCTTAAAGGAATATCCTGGTTCATATACTTGACAATGAACAAAAAAATAAGCTGAGCAAGCAACAAAACTGTTATTACAAAAAAAAAGTTTGTTTGATTTTTTTTCGGCATAGCAAATACAATAAAATTTCATCAACGGGAATAGCTTCTGATTATTTATCTATTTTAATCACCGATTGATAAATAAGAGTCATTTACGTTTTAAAACTAATCAGACTGGATGCAATATCAAACTATAATTTAACAGAATGGGTGAATAAGAAAGTAGTATATTAAAGTCCGGTATGAATTGATAATAAATTAAAAAGGCGTCTTTCCGACGCCTTAAAATTTACTGAAGTTTGAATATTACAGGAATTGATACCTGCACTTTTACAGGTTTGCCTCTTTGCTTGCCAGGTTTGAATTTTGTTTTTAATACAGCATCGAGTGCAGCTTCATCACAACCGGCACCAATACCTTTCAGAACCTGAGCTTTAGTAACTGTTCCGGATTCATCAACGAATGCAAGAATATAAACCTTACCTTCAACACCTGCTCTTTTAGCAATTTCAGGATAAATAATTTTTTCCTGTATTGCTTTTATTCCACCAACCGGTTCGGGCATTTCTTCAACAGCAACAAAGTAAGTTGGTTCTTCCTCTACCTTTTTCTCTTCTTTCGGAGGAGGAGGAGCCTGCATCTCTTCGCCAAGATCTATTTCAGTATCGCCGATTTCTATATCTTCAAGCACATCATCACTTGGTGCTTCGATAGGAATTGGTGGTTTTGGTGGTGGTGGAGGTCTGTTCTCCTGCTTGGTCTGCTGTATATCTTCAACAGTAAAGAGTTCCTGTGTAGCATCCATTTGTACTTCTCCTGATGAAACATCAGGGAAGAATTTGAATGCAAGAATCATTATTGCAAGAGCTATTATAAGACTTATCTCAAAAGTCTTTCTGTATTTAAGTCTTAAATCAGCATTCGGGTTTTTTAGTTTCATTTCAGCTCTCCTATTAAAAGCATTTAACTGATGAAAAATTACTAAATGATATTAGTTTTGTCAACTAAGTTTCTGTTCCTTTTACAATTATTTTTTAATTAAGTTCCAGCGGAACCCAAAATTTACCATCTTCAATTATATTCAAGACGATATCCAAGCCTGTTAATAAGAAAATATACCACAAATACTCCAAAGACAACACCAATTGCATCTGCAATCCAATCCAAAGTTTCTGCAGAACGACCGGGAACCAGCATTTGATGAAGCTCATCAACTGCACCATAAAACAAACAGATAATAATTGTTGCTAACGGAGCTTTCTCAAATAGCTGGATTGACTTCCTCTGAAAGATCATTGTCAGGTTTACCAAAACTGCCAACACAAAATATGCAAGGAAGTGTATTAACTTATCATTAAAACCTATGCTCGGTAACTTTTGCGTCGGAATTGTGGTTGCACTAAAAAGTATCAACCAATAAACGGTAAGAGGAACATAGATTAACCAGACTTTCCTTTTTTGCAAGTATTCAAACAAGTGAGTTCACCAAAAATTTTATTGTCTGTGGAATATAGTTTTGAATATCAGAAGCAATAATATCGAGTTTCGTTCTTTTCCTTGCCAGTATATCTGCTGCAAGGCTATGAATGTACACAGCACTGACAACTGCCTTTTCGATATTTTTTGATTGTGATATTAAACCTGCAATAAATCCCGTAAGTACATCACCTGTTCCGAATTTTGCCAGAGCCGGGTTGCCAGTGGTATTGATTAACGCATCACCTTCCGGAGTAAAAATAATTGTTGGAGCACCTTTCAAAACAAGGTAAGCTTTTGTTCTCTTCACAAATGCTTTCCCGTATTTCAGAATATCTTTTTTTAATTCTGAATTTGAAATTCCAATCAGATTAGCAAATTCAGCATGATGAGGAGTGAGCA
>JACAFA010000027.1 GCA_013388525.1 Ignavibacteriaceae bacterium
GTTTGAACTCTCTGTCAAAGCTTCTCCTGGTTGTTTTTTCTGACATGTTAGCTCCTATATTTATTATTATTCTAAATATAGTTGCTTTTCTCTTTGTCTACTATATGGGGTACGGTTCATACTCCAGATACACCTAGGTGAGGGAAATATTTCAAATCAATTATTTAATTAATTAGTTGGATTTCACCAATATTTGAAAATAGTAGTATGTCTACTGCAGATCAATCCTCACTGATGTGTTGTCTTGAACATCTTTACGGTGATATTTTCTTATTGCTCACTCAATACTCTCTCTAGGTTTACTAAAAACAAGAAAGAAAATAAAATACGTAATAATATAAGATCACCCAGCAATTTGTTCAGTCAGAACGCAAAAAATTTCAAGTTATCAAATACGTTATTATCTCATAGAGAATTAAAATAAGTTCAAACGGCTTCCAAACTGCTTACGACTTTTTATAGAGTAATTTTTTCTTAAAATCTTATCTGGATTTTTTGAAAAGAAAAATTAACCTGCAATAAACATGTAAATTATATATCCAACTACAACCAGCATACCGATGGCCACTTGTGCTATAAAAAAATAAAATAAAAATGATGTAGTTTTATCGCTTTTTTCCGGAGTATCCATGAAATATATCCTTTCAAATTTTGAAATATTAATAAATTTAATTACGAATGAAGTATTTGAAAGGACCTAGGTGCTGGTTGATAGTTCAGCAATTAGAAATGATGAATTGCGTAGATTTAATTCTAAAACTGTCTCTGAAATAATTGTTAATATCTTATGATGGTTATCTAACTTTTTAATAAAGTATTCATAAGAATAAAATTTGGATGAGAATGATTCAGCCAGAAGTTTGAAATGTATTTTTGTACAGTTGGTTTCTGGTAAAAGATTTATTACCTGGTTATTTAATTGGGAGTAATTGTTCTCCTCAACATTTAGGTAGTTTGAATTGTGAGAAAATACAATAATGTTGTTGATCAAAGTAACAAAGACGAAAAGGATTATAAATCCTTTTACAGATAGGTCTTTTAAAAGAAGATTATTTTTCACTGGAGTATATTTATCTTAATTTCAATTTAAAAACAAATGCTAAATCTAATCCTAATCAGTGCTTTGACATCAAATCGAACCTACAAGCCAGAAAAGGAATGCAGATGCAATTGCAATACTAACTGCATATGGCAACTGTGTTCTTACATGGTCGATATGATCACAGGCAGATGCCATAGATGAAACAATAGTGGTATCAGAGATTGGTGAGCAGTGGTCACCAAATACACTTCCACTAAGAACAGATGCAATTGAAAGTGAAAGCGAAGCATCAGCGTAAACTGCAGTTGGTACAGCAATAGGAATCATAATCGCAAAAGTTCCCCAGCTTGTACCTGTTGAAAATGATATAAATGCAGAAGTCAAAAACAATATTGGCGCAATAGCGGAAGGATTTAAAAAATCTTTTGATAATGAAGCAACATATATACCTGTTCCGAGTGTTCGGCAAGTTTCACCAATTGAAAATGCTAACACCATCAGAATAGCAAGTGGAACCAAACCAGAAATTCCTTTAAGTGTGTAATCCATTACTTCTTTCAGTGTTAAAATTCTTTGAACAAGAGAAATAATTCCTGCGACTACAATTGCAGTCAAAACTGACCAGAGAACTGCAGTTGAACCAGAACCTGATGTAAGATTTCCATCCCCGGTAATTAGTAAACTAACCGGCATCATTGTAATCATTACTAATATTGGAATAATCATGTTTAATGATCTGTGCTTTATTCCCTTTTTAGGTTTAAGTGAGGCAACATCTTCTGAAATCATCGGAACAGAACCATCTGCAATTGTCTTTCCGGTTTCCAGAGACCTGATTTCTGCTTTTTTCATTACACCAAAATCTTTGTAACTAAAAGCAATGAAGCCAGCGAACAGCACAGAAAGTATTGCATAAAAATTTAGTGGAATTGTACTTAAAAAAAGTGAAACAGGATCGCCAAATTCGCCGAAAGCTGATTCCTTTTCAAGCAATGAAACAACATAAGCTCCCCAGGCATTCAAAGGAATTAAGATGCAGATTGGTGAGGAAGTCGTATCACAGATATAGGCAAGCTTTTCTCGGGATATTTTGAACTTTTCAAATATAGGATGAAAGATTGTTCCGGTTACAAGACATGAAATTGAGGATTCAATAAAAACTATGCAGCCGACAAAGAAGGAAAAAACACTAGCACGTTTTCTTGTGGTGACGATATTTTTTTTCTGAATGAAATCTACAAAACCCTGCACTCCACCATTTGCCTGTGTCAAAGAAATTAATGCACCAACGAGTGCGCAGAATATTACCACTCTTGTATTGCCAGCATCTTTAAAGACATCAATTATTGATTGAATGGAAAGCTCGAATCCTTTTAAAATATTTCCTTCTGCTATAATTACCCAGCCGATAACTATTCCAAGAAATAAGGAGAGAAAAACCTGTCGTGTTTTAATCGCAAGTAAAATTGCAAACAAAGGTGGAACAACTGACAACCAGCCGAATTCCATGTTCAGTTCCACTCAACTAATGATTGAAAAACTATTTTTTTGCTGGACAAATTTTTTGCTTCGATATAGTGAGTTAGTGGATAATCTTTTTCTGTCCCTTTACTTAGCTGAATTTCGTTACCAAATTTCGATTCAGCGTTAAATGAAGTGGTTAGTGATTTAATTGTATGAGCTTTGTGGAAATTCTCATCAAAGCAGTCAAGCATAAGTCTGATATATGAAGCATTGTTTGCATGCTGGTTCAAATCAATATCCGAGTATCGGATTTGAGTTGTGTAAATGATTTTTGTTTCTGTGGTCGGAATTATTTTTTGCGGAAGATCTGCTAATGCATCTTTTGACTCCAGCATTTTGATATCAGGGCATAGTTGAGGAAGAATTTTTGGGCGAAGTGATTTTGAATCAATTAGTAACCATGCAGAAGTTCCTTTACAGATGATTTCATCTTTTAAATTAAAGAGATAATAATCTCTCATCGAATAAAGTTTAAATTGCTTTTTTCCCCAGGTCTGAATCTTTATTTCATCAGAAAATTCAGGATAGTTTATAAACTCAAATTTTGCCCAGGATAAAACCCAAGTCAATCCCATCGGAACGAAATCTGAGTAACCAAAATGACGGCGTTCAGCATCATTGGAAGCAGCATCCTGAAAGTAATCGAGAATTGTATTGACTTTCAATCTGTCATTTGCATCAACATCAAAAGCACGGATTTTAGTTTTTGTTTCCCAGATTAGATTCATGTTAAGTAATTTTCGTTTGACTTACCCTTTAACATAAGAAAACTTTTCAGCGACTTTTCCATCTCTGACTTTAAAGATATCAACACCGCGTATATGTCCGGATTTACCTTCTTTCACCCAATGATAAATCCATCTGACAAAACACCTGTCGCCGGATGCAAAAATTTCTTCTGTTTCAAATCTTGCCTGAGTAGAACGCTCAAACATCTGAACCCAAAATGCACGAACTTTTTCCTGACCCTCAAATCTTTCTCCATCAGGGACAGGTCTTGTATTTTCAAATACAACATCATCGGTCATCAAAGACATAATCTCATCAACATTATGCTTGTTAAAAGCTTCATTGAATTTGTTGACCGTCTCAAGAGTTTTTTGTGTTTGAGAATCCATTGTATCTCCTGTCTTTTTGCTATTATTGTTCTGACTGCAATTTAAGATAAAAAGACTGCAAATAAATATAGTGGTTAGCTTGTTGAGCATATTAACTCCCGAATGTTACTCAAAAATCTATTTCGAATTATCTGCCTGAAAGATCGCCCGTTGTTTTTAACCAGTTGCGTTTTAATTGATGAAAGCTGATAAGTTTTTTTTGATTTTCATCCCACAATCTTAAAAACATACTTCGAAAACTTGAACGGAGAGTTAATACGGGAACCTTTTGAAAATCCGGATTTTCATTATAACACTTTTCAAGAAGGTAGTTGGGAATTTTTGGACTAAGATGATGGATGTGATGAAATCCAATATTACCGGTGAACCATTGCAAAACTTTTGGCAGTTTATAGTATGAACTTCCTTGCAGTGCTGCAAGTTCATAATCCCAGGTATTATCTTTTGTCCAGTAAGTATCTTCAAACTGATGCTGCACATAAAACAGCCACGTTCCGGTTGATGACGCAATAAATGTAATTGGCAATTGAACAAACAAAAACGACTGCCATCCAAAAACAAGTATCATTCCTGTTGCCAGAAGTAGAAGAAACAAACTTGTAAGATAAACGCTCGGATGAAGTTTCTTTAAACTTTTTACAGGTGGAAGAGGTAAGCGATAAATAAATACAAAAAGAATGAAAGGAATTACAATAAATAAAAATATCGGATTACGATAAAGCCGGTATTTAAATCTTCCCCATTTTGATTGCTGAAGAAATTCTTCAACAGTCATAGTATAGATGTCACCGATTCCTCGCTTATCCAGTTTACCTGCACTTGCATGATGAATAGCATGTTTCTTCCGCCAGTAATAGTAAGGAGTTAACGTAAAAATACTGCAGATAATACCCCACACATCGTTTGCTTTTCTCGATTCGAAAAATGAGCCGTGCCCGCAATCGTGCTGAATTATAAAAATTCTGACAACAAAACCTGCGGCAGGTAATGAAAGAAGTAGCGTTAACCAGTAACTTATATCCAGACTAAAATACATCAGGAACCAGATGATAAAGTATGGAATGAATGAATTTGTTAATTGCCAGATACTTTTCCATCTGTGTGAGGTTTGATATTTAGCAACGAGTTTATCCCAGAATGTCTGTTTTGCAGTTGAAATATTTGATGACATAAGTAGGTTTTTAATCTTTCTTTTTAAATGAATTTCAAAATAGGTATAAATACACAAGGATGAAATGTAAAATACTCTTCCTTTGAGAGACGTCTTCCTCTTACGTAAAAGTTATGCGGTGAATTTTAAATTGTCGCTGATGGAACTATCTGAATAAGCTTTGTCTTATTCCAACAATTTATCTGACAAAATGATTTTTACAGTTGAACAAATTAAAGATGAATTTCCTAAGAGAATGAAACTGAAATGCCGGGAATTAAACCAAGCTTTATATTGATGTTCTTCAATTTGTAGTTTCCCATTTTAATCGTTTCAGAAAAATCACTTGCTTTGAAGAGGCTTATTAAAATGATCACTGCTATTTTATTTTCTTTCGCTCTTTCTAAAAGCTCTTCTCGTTTTTCAACAGCAATGGAATCAAGTACTTTAAAACTAACACTAATATCCGGAGGAATTGAAACACTGGCATTAATTGAACCTAACTCGTATCCGGACTCTTTAAATAAAGCTGAATACTGACTAAATGTTGCAAGTATCTCTTTTATTTTTTCCTGACCGCTGTCTTTGAATTGTTCTATAATTTCTTTCTTTGCATCGTCAAAAAATGATTCTCTTACATCATTCAATTTTCCTTTTGCTAAATCAAGTGATGCCTTTGCTTTATCGAAGATGCTCTCACCCATAAAAGTAATTCCTTTTTTTTAATAGTATTTTATTATTTATAAGAAAAGTAAATTTTATCCTGCCCGCAAATGCAGGCAGGAATTAGTAAAAAGTAATTTTAGGTTAATTATTTCTTTTCAAAAAATTTATAAACAACACCTGCCAGTATTGCACCTATGATTGGAGCAACCCAAAACATCCAAAGTTGAGATAAAGCCCAGCCGCCAACAAAAACAGCTGGTCCTGTACTTCTTGCAGGATTTACAGATGTATTTGTAACAGGAATGCTAATCAAATGAATTAATGTTAATGCTAAACCAATTGCAATACCTGCATATCCTTTCGGAGCTCGTTCATCAGTTGCGCCGAGTATAACAAATAAAAAGAAAAATGTCATTACAATTTCAGTCACAAAACCTGAAATAAGTGAATAACCACCTGGAGAATGTTCATCATATCCGTTAGAAGCTAATCCACTGTTTATATCAAATCCCGCCTGTCCGCTGGCGATGAAATATAAAACTCCCGCGCCAGCTATTGCACCTAGTACCTGAGAAATAATATAAGGGAGAACTTCTTTGGATTGAATTCTGCCACCGACCCAGAGTCCAACAGTTACAGCAGGATTTAAATGACATCCGGAAATATGACCGATAGCATAAGCCATAGTTAGAACGGTTAAGCCAAATGCTAAAGCAACACCAAGAAGACCGATTCCAACTTCAGGAAATGCAGCAGCGAGTACCGCACTACCGCATCCGCCAAGCACCAGCCAGAAAGTTCCGAAAAATTCAGCCAACATTTTTTTTGATTCCATTTACCCTCCGGAATTAGATTTAAGTTATAGTTATTTATGAAACTCAATTATGTTTGAACAAAGGTGAGCTCTGTTTGCCCCAAAAAGTATTAAACTAATTTATAAAAATTTTTAATGAGTTTAACAAAATATTAATCTTGGGAGGTTGTTATACAAGAAAAAATTATTTATCAGTCTCTTGCTGTGATTGATTTCGTTCTACATCTTTTTTGTTTTTGAATTACAAAAACTTAAAATATTTGGTTCCTGACGGGACTTGCTGTGACCACTTTTCGTAGTCACGTGCCATTTATTGATCCTCTTCGAGGATCTTATCTGTACTTATTTTTTTAGATCTGCAATAACTAGACATCTACGATGTCATTCCTAATTTTAACCTCGTAGAGGTTTCATTTAGTTCTAAGTTATTCCGCAAAGTTTGTAAACAAGCCTACCTGTCGGTAGGTAAACCGATTAATTTATACCGATACTATACCTTTGAGGGATAGTATCGGTTGCCAATCATAGAATCTTCAACTTTTTCAATTTAAACTTAAGTATCTAATCATTATTTTCAACCAGCTAATCAAATATTTAAATATAGACTCAATGAAAAATAAAACATTTGTAATCGTTGATGCAATGGCAATGGCTTATAAAGCTTACTTTGCATTCATTAACCGCCCGCTGAAAACTAAAAAAGGTGAACCGACGTCTGCTGTATATGGTTTTGTTAGTCAAATGTTAAAAGTACTGGAAGATCACAAACCGGATTACATTGCCGTTGCAACCGATTCAAAAGAAAAAACTTTTCGTCACGAGAGATACGAAGCATATAAAGCAACCCGCCTCGAAATGCCGGAGGATATGATTCCTCAAATTGGAAGAATAAAAGAAATAGTCGAGTTGATGAATATTCCTCTTTACATACTTCCCGGCTATGAAGCTGATGATATAATCGGAACAGCTGTAAGGCTTGCTGAAAAAAAAGGAATGATTTCTTATGCAATAACTCCCGATAAAGATTATATGCAACTTGTTACTGATAAAACTATCGTTGCAAAACCGGGCAGAAGTACAGATGAAGTAGTTTTCTTTGATGAGAAAAAAGTAAAAGAACATTATGGCTTTGAACCAAAATATATGATAGATTATCTCGCACTGGTTGGCGATAGTTCAGACAATATTCCCGGTGTTAAAGGTATTGGTGAGAAAACAGCTCTTCCATTGATTCAACAATTTGGAACGATTGAAAATATTTATAAGAATCTTGACAAAGTTGATAAGCCTGCGGTCAGGAAGAAGCTTGAAGAAAATAAAGAGAATGCTTTCCTTTCCAAGGAACTAGTTACTATTAACTGCAATGTTCCGATGGATTTTGATTTCGAAAAAGCGAAGTTTGAGAAACCCAGGTTTGATGAGCTGCGCGATTTGTTTATTGAACTTGAATTCAAAAATCTTTACACACGACTGCTAAAAGTTTATAATCACGATGAACAGCAGAAAGTCATTACAAATGAAGAACTATTCACAGCAAGTACATTCGATAAATCCAAATCAAAATATGAACTGATCACAACAAAAAAAGAAGCAGAAAAGCTTTCGGAAAAATTAGAGAATGTTTCTCTTTTTGTCTTTGATACAGAAACTGATTCACTTAATCCATTTGAGTTGAATATTATCGGTGCATCATTCGCAACAAAAATCGCCGAAGGATATTTTGTAGCAATTGATCCCGGCAGTAAAATTTTCTCCGATGGAAAGAAGCGTTTACCGGTTGATGATTTTAAAAAAATATTCAAGCCTCTGCTTGAGGATAAAAAAATCAAAAAGGTTTGCCAGAATGGTAAGTATGATATTTCCGTGATGCGAAACTTGGGAATTAAAGTTGAGAATTTCTATTTTGATACAATGGTTGCAAGCTATATCATTGATCCCGATCAGAAGCACGGAATGGATGATCTGGCAGAAAAATATTTGAACTACAAACCAATTCCACTATCCTCGCTTATCGGCGAGAAAAAAGATTCTTCAAAAATTTATGATGTCGAGCTCGAGAAACTTTCTGACTATGCAGCTGAAGATGCTGACATTACCTTTCAGCTTTATGAAATTCTCAGCAAGGAAATTAAAAAAGAAAAACTTGAACGGGTAGCTTATGAAGTTGATTTCCCTCTGGTTCCTGTTCTTGAAGCGATGGAATATGAAGGAGTAAAGATTGACAAATCTGCGCTTGATAGTTTCAGCAAGGAATTGCAAAAACTTATAACTGATTACACAAAAAAAATTCACTTAGCAGCAGGTCAGGAATTTAATATCAGTTCTCCCAAACAATTGCAGAATATCCTTTTTGAAAAACTTGGTCTGGCTTCAGGAAGAAAAACAAAAACCGGATTCTCAACTGATGCACGTTCTTTAGAAAATCTTCGCGGTGAACACGAAATAGTTGACTTGATTCTGGATTACAGACAGGTTACTAAACTGAAATCAACTTATACTGATTCACTTCCGAATCTTATCAATCCTAAAACCGGAAGAGTTCATACAGATTTTAATCAGACTGTAGCTGCAACTGGAAGACTTTCGAGTCTTAATCCGAATCTCCAGAATATTCCAATCAGAACAGAAATGGGTAAAGAAATCCGAAAAGCTTTTGTACCCAGAGATAAAAATTATGTTCTGTTGAGTGCTGATTATAGTCAGATCGAATTAAGATTGCTTGCTGCAATTTGTAAAGATGAAGCTTTGATGAAGGCATTCAAAAGCGGTGAAGATATTCATCGAAGCACTGCAGCACTTGTGTTTATGGTTGATCCGAAAGATGTTACTCCTGATATGCGTAGAAAAGCAAAAGAGGTGAACTTCGGAATCTTGTACGGCATTGGACCTTTCGGATTAAAAACCAGATTGGGAATTCCACAATCTCACGCAAAAGATATAATTGATCTCTACTTCAAGACGTTCAAGAATGTCAGAAATTATATGGATGAGTCTGTGAAGAAAGCACAGGAAAAAGGATTCGCTGAAACGTTGCTTGGCAGAAGAAGATTTCTTAGAAACATAAACAGCAACAACAGAGTTGTCCGCCAATTTGAAGAACGTGTTGCTATCAATATGCCGATTCAGGGAACTGCTGCAGATATGATAAAGCTGGCAATGATAAAAATTCATAATGAACTTGAAAAAAGAAAAGCCAAAACCAAAATGGTACTTCAGGTGCACGATGAACTTCTTTTTGATGCACATAAAGATGAAGTTGATGAACTTCGCCCAATGATAAAAGAAAAAATGGAAACTGCTCTGCCGGTTGATGTTCCAATAGTTGTTGATACAGGAGTTGGAGATAATTGGTTGGACGCTCACTGAATAGAATAAGGGTATGAGTAAGATTGAGAGAGAAGAGATAAAAAAGATTTTATGTATAAAACCGCGAGGTATTGGGGATATAATTCTTTCTACAATCGTACTCGAAAATATTAAGGCTGCATTCCCCCATTCTGAAATTCATTACCTCACCGAAGAATTTGCAAAAAGAGCAGTTGAAAATAATCCTTTCGTTTCAAAGATATTAACATTCAATAAAAAAGATTTTGTCCTTTCAATTATCAGGAAAGTCAGAACAGAAAATTACGATTTGATTTTTGATTTCTGGTCGAATCCGAAAACTGCGCAGGTAACTTTCTTTTCAGGTGCAAAGTACCGTGTGGGATTTGAAAAGCAAGGAAGAAAATATGCTTACAATTTTTCCGGAAAAAATGGAACAATGGGTGAACACGCTGCTGAAGATAATCTCGTTTTGTTAAAAGCTTTTGAAATTCCAATTATATCAAAAAGAATTATCTATCAAACAACAGAAGAAGAGAAACAATTTGCAACAAATTTTCTAAATGATTTAGATACAGATAAATTATTAATTGGTATCATTCCTTCAGGCGGTTGAGAATCGAAAAGATGTGACCCGGTAAAGTGGATTGAAATATGTCACGAGATTCAGAAGAAATATAAAACACAATTCATAATTCTCTGGGGTCCCGGTGATGAAGAAGATAAGAATATTATTTATGAAAGATTGAAACCAACTCCACTGATAGCCCCGGAATCTAACTTTGGAGAATTGTCTGCGCTAATTGAAAGATGTGATATGATTATTGCAAACGATTCCGGTCCAATGCACGTTTCAGCAGCACTTGGAAAGTCAACACTCGGTATTTTTGGTCCAACCGATCCAAAAGCACACCGACCATATTCTGAAAATTCTTCTTATGTAATCCATTCGGAACTTCATTGCATCAAATGCACTAAATTAGTCTGTCCTTATAACCACGAATGTATGCTGGAACTGCCTATCGCAAAAGTTATGGTTGAAATTGAAAAGTTAATGAAGTTCGTCAGATAGATTACTTACTATAAAAAGATGAATAAGCATCATCGAAAAAGTTGTTCAGCTTTTCAGCATATCTTTCTAAAGTATATTCTCTGTTAAAATATTCTTTCGCAAGCAATCCATATTCCTCTGCTAATTTTTTATCATTGGATAAAGTCAGAATGCTCTGGGATAATTCATCTGGTTGAGAAATATCAAACAGTAATCCGTTTTTGTTATGTTCAATAAATTCATCATTCCCGGGAATATTCGATGCAATAATCGGTAATCCTGATGCGGCTGCTTCAAGTAGTGCCAGTGAAAATCCTTCCGATCTTGATGGAAGCAAAAAAATGTCCATTACTTTATAGTATTCAAAAATGTTGTCAATAAATCCGGGCATAATTATTCTTTCCTGTGCAATGCTAAACGATGAAGCATATTCAAAAACCTCGCTCTGATTTTCTTTTGGTATTCCGATAATAAGTAAAACAAATCTCTCATCAAGTTTGGAAAATGCCTTGAAGAGAATATCAAAACCTTTCCTTTCCTTATGAAACCAGCTTGAAATTCCCAGCACAATTTTATTTTGTAATCCTAATTGGCTCCGGATTTTCTCGCCGGATATTTTCGAAATATTCTCCGGTATTTCAGTAGTATTATGAATCACATGGACTTTGTTTTTTTTAATTCCCTCTTTAATCAAACTATTTGCAACTCCACGACTGCAGGCAATCATAAAATCAAAATATCTGTTATAAATTATCGGTCCGATGAAAGGTGTGCTCAAAGAAATATTTTGTCGGTATGCAACACTAATTATTTGCTTCCTAAACTTTGCTTTTAATTTCATCACAACTTTTCTATCCTGTGAATGATATGCTACAGCAAAATCAGGTTTCTGACCAGAAATATTTTCAATTACATCATTTACTAATATGGATAATTTCCTATTACTCTCAAGTTCAATGATGGGTATTCCTTTTTCTAGTGCTCTCCTTTTTGTTAAAGAATCTTTTGAAACAAACAATTTCACATTATGACCTTTTTCAATCAGCTTAGAAGAACTAAGTATTGCCATCTTTGCGCTACCGGCATAACCACCACCAAAGCTGAATTGTAGTATTTTGTATATCATTGGTTGAATACTTGATTATTATGAGAATATTTATTTATAATTTTGTAACCAAATGTAAAACCAAAACCGTTTCAAAATTACAATAATTGATTGACGAATTAAATCATGATTAAAGAAATTCCTTCCTGTAAAAGATTTACAGGTTATAAACCCTGTTTCCCGGATCATAATTGCTGGACACAGGGATGCAAAGATCTTATACCGACAGGGATAAAAATCCTGATAATTAATCTCGATGCCATGGGTGATGTACTTATGACGACTGCTCAATTAAAGCAGCTAAAGATGAAATTTACAGAATCGACGATCTACTGGATAACTTTAAAAAATGCCGCTCCCCTTTTGCTTAATAATGAGTTTGTTGATCACGTCTATGAGTATAATTTTGAATCACTGTCGATTCTTCATCAAATAAAATTTGATATTGTGATGAACATTGATAAATCTCAAAGATCTTGTGCACTGTCAAATTCCTTGAATGCTGAATTAAAGTTAGGTTTTGGTTTAAATGAAAATGGTAAAATAGTTCCTCTCAACAAAGGAGCCTTTTATAATTATCAACTCGGAATGGATGA
>JACAFA010000028.1 GCA_013388525.1 Ignavibacteriaceae bacterium
CACGTTATAATTCGTAACAACTACACCCGATGGAATATTTGGTATCGTATCATACATCCAGTTATTTCCCGAATCAGTAGTACGATAGAATCTTCCGCCGCCACCGACACAATATCCTAAATTCTCATTAATCATCTGTATATCGTAAAGGAAACCTCCGTAAGAATCTGAAAGCGGTTGCAACGTCCAGGTATTCCCACCGTCAGTTGTCTTAAATGGTCTTGGTGTATAATTAACAACCCATCCAAGTGTATCATTCAACATATGTGCACCATATATTCTTGAATCATTGCCTGTTTGACCTGTAAGCACTTGCTGTGTCCAGCTTACACCGGCGTCAGTTGTTTTCCATATCGTTCCTGCATCTGAAGTATTCGAAAAAACCCATCCGGTATTAGCATTGATAAAATCTACTTTATATAATGTTTGTCCGGGTGTAATAGTTGTAGTTACTGAGTCCCAAACTAATCCTCCGTTTGTAGTTCTATATACAGCACTGTTTGATCCAACTATGTAGCCCAGATTGTTATCAATCATGTCGATACTTCTGAAAGTTGCAGTTGAATTTGGCACCAATTCCGTAAAGTCAGATGATTCTTTATCTTCAGCTTCAGCATCAATTTCAGCTGGTAATAAATATCTGTCACCGGAAAAATTATTTGCTGCTAAAGTTGTTGTAGCAAATTGCCAGTTATTACCTCCATCGGTAGAAATAAAAATTTGGTCGAAAACACCGGCTGTTGAAGGAGCTCCAACAGTAATTATTTTTCCAGTAGTATCTGCCCAAACATCGTAAATAGTTCCCGGTCTTAGTAAAGTAGTGTAAACAGAATTAACATTTGAAAATTTAGAATTGATCAATCCGAATTGTCCAACTGTAACAAAATCATTTCCTAAAAATTCAGTCGAGTAATAAGTTCCTGTCCAGGGTTGATTAGATACAGGAGCTAAGAAATCAATTGTATTCCAGGTTGCACCATTATTAGTTGTTGAATAAAGATAAAATGGATCACCAGTTAATACAACCTGATTGCCAACAAAATCTATATCATAAAAAGTTGTACCCGTTGGTAATCCAGTGCTGGCATTATTCCAGGTCAGACCAGCGTCTGTTGTGTACAACGCTTTACCAGCTGATCCTGTTATCCATCCGTTCAATGGATCTTTGAATGCTATTTTATAGATTGTAAATGATTGTCCTGACGCAATCGTAGCCCAGGTAGAACCACCATCGGTTGATCTTCTTATATTGCCAGTTGTACTCGTTATAATTATCAAAGTATCATTTGGTGAATAGACATCATAGTAAGTTGCAGAAGGCGGATTAAGATTAACTGTCCAGGTTAATCCGGCATCTGTTGTTTTGGCTAGTCTTAACGTAGATGCACCAACAACATATCCTATATTATTATTCAGAAAAAATATATTATTGATTGTTCCTGAAGGAAGATTTGTTCCTACAGTATCAAAAGTAAGACCTCCATCAGTGGTTCGTGTTATTCGACCAACACCAACAGCAACACCTGTGTTTTGATTAAAGAAATGAGCAGCATAACGTGTCGTAGTTCCCGAACCTACAATTGTTGCGGGCGCACCGGCAGAGTGGTGAAAATACCAATTATTTCCACCATCAGTGGTTTTCATAAATGTGCCGCCCAATCCAAGTGCGTACCAATTATTTGCATCCCATGCTTTTACCCATCGAAGAGTATTTCCTTGTGGTTTCTCATGCAGCCATTGCCAGTCCTGATTTTGCTGGGAGAACAAATCTAGACACGATGCCAACAAGAAAAAGAAAAAAAGTGAAACAGAAATAGTAAGATTTTTCATCGAACCTCCGGTCTTTTGTTTAAGTAATTGTTAATTAGAAAAAATACATTTCAAATTTTTATTTAGCATTATTGATATATGATAAAAACTCATCTGCGTTTACAAATCCTGTTAATCTTTTTATCTCATTTCCTTTGGAATCAATTATAAGAACTGTCGGCATTCCGATTACATCAAATCGTTTTCTAAGCGATTCATTTGATTCGTTGTTTTTTGTCATATCAACTTTATAAACTGTAAAACGCTCAAATTCTTTTAACACGCGTTTATCAGAAAAAGTTAATGCATCTAATTCTTTACACGGTATGCACCAATCAGCGTAAAAATCTATTACCATTCTTTCTTTGTTCCTGAGTGATGCCTCATAATTTTCTATACTGAATTTTTTCCATTCAGGTTCGAGTTTTTCTGATGGGATGATTGCATAAATTGAAATTGCAAGTACGATTACTGAAAAAACAATCTTAAATAATCTAAATCCCTTTGCATCATTTGCGGTTTTATCCACAAAAAGTAAAATGATTGCTGCAATAATTCCGAAAACCGGAAGTGCATAACCCTGAATAGCTTTTGGTAAAATCGGATCTAAAAAGTAAAATGCCATTCCGATCAGCAAGAAGCCGAAGATGTGTTTTACACCTTCCATCCATAAACCCGCACGCGGTAAGCTTTTTATTTTTCCCGAGAAGATTGCAAGTAATAAATATGGAAATCCTAAACCGACTGCGAGAACAAAGAACATTAAAAATCCATAGAGTGGATCAGCTTTGGCTGCAACATAGGTTACGAGTCCAAGTACAAAAGGACCTATGCAAGGAGCTGCAACAATTCCCATTGTTAGTCCCATAAAGAAAGCACCATAAGCTCCACCCTTTGCACCGCCGGCTTTCATAACCCACGAATCCGGAAGTTTAAATTCATAAACACCAAACTGACTAAGTGCCAGAGTAACAAACAAAAGAGCAATTATGATAATGACGATGGGATTTTGCAGAAGACTTCCAAAAACAGCTCCGCTGAGCGCTGTTACTACACCAACTACAGAGTATGTAAGAGCCATTCCAAGCATATAGAGTAGGCCAAGCATTACCAAACGGTTGGTTTTCCCTTCCGATTGTCCGCCAAAGTATCCAATTGTTATTGGTATGAGCGGATATACACAAGGGGTAAGATTTAGTGCAAGTCCTGCAAGAAAAACAAAAATTAAACTTAAAAACAGTCCGCTATTTTCTAATGTAGATGCAATAGAGTTATCGTCCACTTTTTCTGTTTTTGATATTTCTGTTTTTACATCTTCAATTGTGGGTTCTTGATTTATTACTTGAACTGAATCTGTTTCTTTAATTGTTGTGTCAAAAGGAGTAATAATTTCTGTTTGAGATTCTGCATCAGATTTTTTCTCAACAACTTCTAATTCAAATTCTGTTGTTGTTACATTTGGAGGCAAACAAGAAACATCATTGCAAGCCTGATAATCCAAAGTAACAATAACCTTTTGTTTACCTGCCGGAGTGTTCGCATCGGTTGTAAAAGTAAGTTTTGCGTTTGATTCTGCTTCATAAACAGAAACAGGCTCTTCTGAAAAAGATAATTTTAAGTCTTTTGCTTGTGGATACTTTACACTTGAAAGTTTTACTCCACTACCTTTAGCGGTGATTTCACTTGGGATTAAAAATTCATTGTTAGGTTTATTTGAGTTAATGTGCCATTCCGGATTAACTGTGATGGTTAAATTAACAGTTACAGACTTACCTTTATTTACTTTAACTGCCTTTTCAATCACACTAATCTTAACAACATCTTCACTTTGTGAAAATGTATTACTTGTTACAAACAGAAATGTAATCAGAGATAAAGTAATTGTTTTTTTAATGCTGCAAATAAATTTCATTTCGTAATCCTGCTAATTAAAGTTCCTTCAACAACGAAATCGTAGCGGTTATCTCATCTACCAAACGATCCGCGCTGCCGCTAAATCCAGTACTCTCGATCCTGATTATTCCATTTTTATCAATAAAAAATTTATTCGGGATTCCCTTCGTATTAAAAGCATCACGCACTTTGTATTCTTTATCCAGCAGGATATGAAAAGTGTACTTTTTCTTGTCTATCAGACTTTTAATTTTTTTCTCGACATCATCACCCTTTTCAGAAGTATTTACAAAAAGGAAAACCACATCCGGATCGTTAGCAAATTTATCCACAGCTTTCTGCATGCCCGGAAAAGATGCTAAACAGGGTGCACACCAGGTTGCCCAGAAATCAAGAATTACAATTTTACCCTTATAGTCGGATAATGAAATATCTTTGCCGTTCAAATCTTTAAGTGTAAAGTCAGGGGCAATATCATTTTTAATTTTCGTTTTTGCTTCTTCTTTTAATCTTTCCAGAATTTTATCTTCAAAGGTTGCAACCAGTTCGTTATACTTATCCAGGTTACCATATTTGTTCTGATAAATTATCTTGAGTGTTTCTTTCATCTCGGATGTCATTTTTTCTTCAGCTATTGCATGCTGAATAATTTTTTCGGCCTCAGCATCTCGTTTTGCCCAGACTAACAAAGCCGAATAATTACTCATCATTTGTTCATTCGTAAAAGATTCAACCGGCATATACGTCATCATTTTATCAAATACGTTTAATGCCTGCTCATTTTTCTTACTTGCATACAATGCATTTGCATAAGAAATATAATTCCAGATTAAAGTAGTTTTTCTTTTTCTGTACCAGCTAACATCAGAAGTCATTTCAGGTTTTTGCTCTGCAGGATTTTTCAATTCTGCTTCTGCCATTTCCACACTGCGTTTTGCAAGCTCTTCAGCATAGGGATAATTTTCAGACAAGCCTTCATGTACTAATGCTCTTGCAACACCCGAATACAAATCAGAACTGACTTGTGCACCATAACGGTCAAAAAACTTTTTAACCTTTTCAATATTTTTTTCTTTCAGATAATATCTGGGCAAACTTTCAAGATATCTTTGAACACTAATATCCCCCGGATATTTTTTAAGTAATTGATCTACCAGAGCATATCTTTTTTCTTCATCTTTTTCTGCGTTAACATTCTTGATTTCGGCTCCGATAGCAAAACTACTGTTAGGAAATCTTTCAATCGCTTCTTTTGATATCTCGTTCATCTTTTGACTGTTCTTTATCATATTGTAACCATAAATCAGGGTGCGGTAATCTTCTTCTGTACTTGCATAGTAATTCCTGAAGTCTTCAAGATACTTATCAATCCGTCCATTATCATTATTTTTATTTCTGGCTGCAGCCTTAACAAGTAAATAGAAATATTGTTTTTTCAGATCAGGATTTTCTGCGAGAATTTGCTCAATCAGTCGTTCATCATTTGTGTTAACATTTACACCTGTTGAAAGATATAATCCATAATTAAACATTACTGCATATTTACCAAGTTGGGAATGCGTGTTTGCAACTCCTTTATCATTGTATGTTAATATGTAGTATCCTTTTGTGCCGTTGGAAATTTCAGCGTCTTTACTTTCAAACTTTAATCCGACAACATCATATTGCTTGTCAATTTTAATGCTTAACTCCCACATATCGCCATTCTTTTTCATTGGCAACGAAATCATTTCTTGTTTTACAACTGAGTAAAAAACCATTGTAGCATAAACGGCATCTGATCTTTCTAAATCAGTTCCTTTCGTAGAAAAAAATATTTTAACCTCACTGCCGGCGATTGGTTTTTCCGGCTGACAACTAAAAAGCTGAGCATAAATACTATCTTTTTCTTTATCACCTGATGAGATAACAACCTGACTGAAATTGTTTGAAAAAAGTATGATGACAAAGTATAATGCTAAATACAACTTCATTTGATTTCCTTAACTGGTTAATACTTTTTTTATTTATAGTTATGACAACTTTACAACTGTAATCTTAGACCAAACGAAGTTTCCCTGCCAACCATTGGATATATTTGTCCTGTTACGAGTTGTTTGTCAAAGATATTTCTCATATCAAAAATGAATTGCAGATTACTTAAGACCCAGTAATTTGCACTAACACTAAATATCATATATGAACCTGTTTCCACCAAAGGTATTGATGAATAAGGTATATCAGGTATTGCTTCAGTATAAAGAGCATCGTAGTAAGTAAATAAATCCCGTGTTATTACAGTGCCACGGTATTGCATTTGTAGATTTACTGAACCGGGCAATCCGGTAATACTTAACGCTTCCGGTAAAGTATAAGCAACAGATGCATTAAAAATATTTTTAGGTGAATTTACTACTCTGTCTCCGGCTTGATAACCCGGAATTCCTGTATTATTATCACCATAAAAATTCTCGCCATAACGATTATCCATGTAACTGAAAGAAAAGTTTATCATAAACGGATTTAAGTATGCGGAACCGGCGATCTCAATTCCATTATTATCAACAGAACCAACGTTGTTGTATATCTGATCTGGTCCAACATCCTGCAGGAAAATTAAATTTGTTCCCTGTTGATTATAGTAAGTTACTTCCAGCGAATAGTTATCCTGGAAATAAAAGTCTGCCCCTATTTCATATCCTGCATTTTTTTCTGGCTGAAGATTATCATTAGGTAATATTCTTGGTGTAGTAAGAAGATTTCCTTCTATTTGTTCCCATCTTGGTGGTTGAATTGTGCTTCCGTATGATACTCTTGGTTTTATCTGAAAATCTCCAAATTGCTGAATAAGTGAAAGACCAACTCTCGGAGCCTCAGAGTATCCATTATTTGCAGAAATGTTTGTATTCTTTTCAATTCTGAATCCGGCAGTTAAAAAGACAAACTCTTCATAACCCCATAGCATCTCAGCAAAGAATCCATAGTTTTCATCTACTCTTCTGGTTTTGCGGGCTAAAGTAGGATCCACAATCGTTTCATTTGACAGCTGACCTTCATAAGCCTTCTGGGTATAAAGTCTGGTTTGATCATAAGAAGCTCTCCAATATTCAATACCACCGGTTAAATCAAGTTTTAGTTCAGGGATAACATTCGTATAATAATTATTTACATACCTGATTGAATTCTTTTTCATAACAGAATTATCAATCATCCAGTATTCTGTTACTAATGTATCAGGTGTTCCGGGGATTGGGGTTTTGATTACTTTACTTGGAGATGTATAATCATATCTGTCCTGAAAGTAAGAATTAAATCCAAGCATAAGGGAGTGATACCAGTTTCCCATCAAAACGTGTTTTATTATTGCACTGGCATTACCCGTCTGATTGTCAATTTTTGTGCGCGGGATAGAATAAGTTTTTGGTATCGAATCGTAGTCATCCCAATTTCTTTCAGTTTTATAAGTCTCCCACATTTTTGATACTGATTGAGTACCGCTTTCAGTATTTCCGTAATCTATTCTTAGATCGAGCAGTACGGGATCCAGATTAATTTTACTGCTTCCGAATAAAGAAATATTACTTGATTGCGGAATTGAGGAAGGTAAATATTGATAATCTCTTGCTGTTCTCGAGGCACCTAAATTATATCCAATCTGTCCTGAACCACCGGTTAAATTTAATGCAAGATTATTTTTTAAAGGTATTTCATCAGAATATTTATCTGATATTGCTGATAACGTTCCGGAAACATTAAATCTCGTCCTTGAAATAGATGATTTTTTTGTAATTATATTTATAACCCCACCACCAGCACCTGAACCATATAAAGTAGAAGCCATTGGTCCCCTCAGAACTTCAATTTTTTCAATGTCATTTACGTTTACCAATTTATTAATATCCTGCTGTGGAGTAATTGGCGGAGTAAAATCAACTGACTGCACATTTAAATCTGATTGTGATCTGTATGCTTCATTAGTTACCGGAACACCATCAATGTATATCTGTAATTGTTTTGTTGATGAGCTTGATAATCCTCTTAATATAGGATTTTGATTATAACCCTGTGTAAGTTCACTTGGAACATCCTGATAATAACCGGGAACATTATAAGTTAAAATATCTGTTATGTTAGTAACTGCAGGCATCGTCTGCTGTATCATATCCATTGATATGACAGTTATAGGATTTGATAATTCTTTTTTCTCACGCTGACTGAAAGATCCTGTTACAACAACTTCATCCAAATCTACCAGTGATGGATCGAGAGCAAAGTTTATTTCAATTTTTTTATTATCATCTACGGTAAAATCTTCGAACTTAGTAACATAACCCATATACTTAACTTCGAGAACATAATTCCCCTGAGTCAATCCATCGATGCTAAAGAATCCATTCATATCAGTTGTTCCGCCTTTAGCAACTATCTTCTCACCTGCTTTATAAATTATAATATTGGCAAATGTAAGCGGTTCTTTGGTTTTAGAATCAGTTACTCTGCCTTTCACTTCACCGCCGGTGAATCTGGCAACTTTAACTTCTTTGTAATTTGATCTTTTAACAACGATTTGATTATTAATAATTTGAAAATTAAGATTGAATTGAATTGATAAGCCCTGTAAGATTTCGCTCAATGGTTCGTTGGTAACTTCTATAGTAACTAATTCATTTACCGGAACTTCTGACTCAATGTAAAAGAATTTTAGGTTGGACTGTTTCTCGATAATTTTAAATGCACTTTCCAGTGTAACATTTTTTGCATCTAAAGTTATTCGAATATCTTTTAACTCCTGTCC
>JACAFA010000328.1 GCA_013388525.1 Ignavibacteriaceae bacterium
ATTGCTGGAGTTTTTGAATTAAACTTGGAGTGTTTTAATGAATAAAAATTTACACCGTTTTCACTTGCGATCCATACAACTCCTGATTTGTCGAGAATGATATCGTGAATCTGATTACTCAATAAATCCGAATCAACCTTCTTGCTCTGTATAATTCTTTCTTTATAACCGGTAGTCAAATTTATCCGGACAAGACCTCCAAAAGTTCCGGCCCATAAAATTTTTTCTCCGGCGTATTCTACTTCGGTTATTGAACTTACACTGTTGCCGAACTGCGAACCAAAATCTGCGGGTAATTCTATTTGTGAAAATTCCTGAGTCAAAGGTTCAAATTTTATCAGACCTTTTAATGTTCCCATCAATATCGCATTATTAAAGAACCCGGATTTTGTCATATACCATATTGGATTATTAAAATCCGGTAAGACTTTTTTAAAGCTTACGTCTGTCTGGTGATGAATAAACTTATCTAATCCGGCAAAGGTTGCTATCCATATATTTGAGTTTTGATCTTCAATTATTGAGGTAACAAAATTATTACTTAAGACATTCGGATTAGCAGCAGTGTTTTGCCAATGTTCAAATTTGTTCTGTAATGGATTAAATCTGTAAATGCCATTTCTATACGTTCCCACCCAGATATATTTTTTACTATCCTCATAGATATAGGTAATATTTATTTCCCCGACTGTATTTGAATCTAAATCCCAATGTTCAAATCTGTCAGTGTTGGGGTCATATTTATTCAGACCTCCACTCTTCGTTCCGATCCACAGATTACCAACATGATCTTCCCATAATGCCCAGATAATATTTTCTGAAATTGAAGACTTGTCATTTGGATTACTTCGAAAGACTTTTACATCATATCCGTCAAATCTGTTTAATCCGTCATCGGTTCCAAACCAGATAAAACCAGTACGGTCCTGAATTAAACAATTCACAAAACTGTTAGATAAACCCTCCTGAACAGAAAAATGACCGAGTGGAATATTCTGGGCATTGATTTCTGTAAGAATCAATAGCAATGCTATTAATAATAAAATGCAAGCCTTTATATTTTTCAGATTGTATATCATTAAGTTTAAGCTATGAATGTTATTAGAAAATCGCAAGTAGAATGGTTAGCATTCAAAGATTTTTAATATTAACACAATTAATTTTTAATAAGGAAGCTTAATTTTCCCCTGCAAATAACTGTATTAATTCACTAAATTTGAAGTAATTAAAAGAAGTTTTCATTAATGCCTTCAAATAAAAAAATAGTAGTAATAGGTGCCGGAATATCTGGTTTAACCACGGCTTATCTTCTCTTTAAAGAAGGATATGATGTCGTGGTTCTAGAACAAAAGGATAAAGTCGGCGGTTCAATTGAAACAGTAAATGCTGACGGTTTTCTTTTCGACCGCGGACCAAACAGCGGACTGGAAACCACTCCTCTAATTCAGCAGCTTGTAAAAGAATTGAATCTTGAAGACCAATTTGTTTACGCAAGCAGAGAAGGAAATAAAAGATACATTCTCCGGAATGGTCAGCTTTACGCACTTCCAATGTCTCCTCCGGCATTTCTTAAAACAAAACTTTTTTCTGGTAAAGCAAAATTAAGATTGCTTGCTGAACCGTTTATCGGAAGATCAAAAGATGGTTACTACCAGAGC
>JACAFA010000127.1 GCA_013388525.1 Ignavibacteriaceae bacterium
GGATATTTCTTGTTGTTCTTGTAGTATGCAGTGCACACTTCAGTTGTAATTGTAAATCCTGCAGGTACAGGAAGACCAATGTTAACCATTTCGGCAAGGTTTGCACCTTTACCGCCAAGTAGTGACTTCATCTCGGCTTTTCCTTCGGCTCGCTTTCCTCCGAAAAAGTATACATATTTTCTGGGCATTTATATTTCCTCCGAAATTAGATTATTATTGAAATATGTGCTAAAAAAGAAATTTTTCAGACTCCAAAGATAAAGCCTTTAAAGGCTTCTTCATCATCTAAAGCAAATTTTATTTTTAAATAATATATGTCGATGTCATCCATCTCACGTGAAAATCTCGTCAATTTAACAGCATCCTTTTCAGTAGTAACCACAGAATGCGAATTTGTTGAATAAAACAACTGTCTTATTCTTTGAACGTCATCGAAAGTATATCTTTTATGATCCTTGAAAATCAGCTTGTTTTGAGTATCAACCTTCGTCTGTCTTAAAATATTCAGAAAAGAAAAAGGTGTTGCTATTCCTGAAACAACAAGACTTTTTTGACCCTGGAAATCTTCAAGACTCAACTCTGCGTTATGTTTCAAGTCGAAGAAACTCAGCGCTTTATAATAACCGGTAAAAATCTTTTTCCCTGCGAAATACTTTTTACGTTCTTCAGGTAAATTTTTTTTCTCCATAAATTTTCTGTTGATGATAACAGCGTCAGCTCTTTTTATTGAAGAGAATGGTTCGCGCATTACTCCTGTTGGAAGCAGATTGTTTATGAAGAAATGATTCTCTGTTAAAAACCTCTGATCAATAACAAGAATATCAACATCTCTTTTTATCCAGCGATGTTGAAATGCATCATCGAGAATAATTGTGTTTACACCGGTATCCATTATCAATCTTTCAGCGCCCTTGACACGATTTTCGGAAACCGCCGCAGGAACCGAACAATCAATTACAGTATGATAAATTTCATCTCCGGATTCTTC
Source organism: Ignavibacteriaceae bacterium (assembly GCA_013388525.1). The sequence goes on from JACAFA010000127.1 coordinate 989, forward strand.
AACAGTGGTTAATAGCTTATTGCCATCAGAAACAAGAACATAACCCTTTGATTTTCTTCCATATCCTCTGCTAAGAACGCCGACTTTGTTTCCTTTCAATTTCAATAAATTTGTAAGGTAAATAGTAACGGGAGTTTTCCCGGACCCTCCGAAGGTAATATTGCCAACCGAAAAAACTTTCGCATTAACTTTTCTGCTTTTAAAAATATTTTTGTCGAACAAAAAATTCCTAAGCCAGATTACAAAAGCGTAAACCGGAACCAAGGGATATAAAATTATTTTTAGAAGGTTCATCATTAATTACTAAAATTCTGTGCTGACTGTTGAAGTCTGTTCAGTTCTTCATCACACTTTGAAATAACTGCGGAGGTTTCTTCATACGAGAGATTACTTTCAATATAAATTGGCTCCGAGTAAATTATTTTCGCGGTAGTAAAAAAGTAAGGGATTTCAAACCTATCCCAGTTATCTAAAATTTTCTTTCTCTTAAATCCAACACCTGCCAGTATGATCGGGATGTTACTTTTCTTTGCTGTAATTACCGCACCGGCTTTAAATTTTTGTTTTGGTCCTCTTGGTCCGTCAGGAGTAATTGCAATAGAATACTTATTCTTTGCATAGTCAACCATAATTCCGAGAGCAACATCGCCTCCTGTGCTGCTTGAACCACGGACAACCCGGTAATTCCATTTTTTCAAAATCTTAGCAAGAAGATCACCATCTTTACTTTTACTTGTCAATGCAGCAAAACCTGGTGAGCCGTGCAAATACCAGGGTAAAATCATTGTTCCATGCCAGAAAGCTAAAACATAATTTTGCTTTTTTGAATTTAAAACTTCTATCACTTCATAATTCTCTTTGATTACTTTAAGGCTTTTACATAGTGCTGTTATCAAAAAATACAAGAAGTGATCTCCTGAAAACCTGAGGACTTCCTGTTTAAATTTCTTAGGATTCATTTAAAACTTTCAGAATAGATTTGGCTGCTCGTTTTGATGCGCCTTCACCGCCAAGGTTTTCTTTGACTCTTTCAAGCCTCTGTTTTATGTTATCGTATATCTGATTGTCGGATAAAATTTTAGATACTGTGTCATAAATATTCGCAGAGTTCGCTTCATTCTGAATTAATTCAGGAACCACCTTTTCGTTCAACAATATATTTACCATTCCAATCCTGTCAAGTTTCACTAGTTGTTTTCCTATCAGATACGTAAAAGGATTTGTTTTATAAACCACAATCATCGGCAGAGCAAAAAATCCGGCTTCAAGTGTTGATGTTCCTGATTTAATTATACCAAATTTTGAATACTTCAGTAATTCATAAGTAAAGTTTTCTACCACAGTATGATTTAGTGAGCGAACTTCCTGCTCAAAATGTTTTTCATCAATATTTTTTGAACGTGCAACAACAACCTGCAAATTAAATTTCTTCGCAAGTTTGTCAGCAGCTTTTATGACTTCAGGAAAAATAGTTTTCACTTCCTGTTTACGACTGCCCGGCATAACGAGAAGAATTTCTTTCTGTCTATCAAGATTACATTTTGAAAAGAATTCTTCCCTGCTTAAAAATTTGTATTGATTAATTCTTTCTACTAACGGATGCCCAACATATTCAACATTAACATTCTCTTTCTTATAAAAATCAACTTCAAAAGGAAAGACTACAAGCATTTTATCTATCAACCTTCTTACTTTTTTAACTCTTCCTTTTGCCCACGCCCAGATTTGCGGAGATACATAATAAACTATTTTAACCCTGAGCGGTTTAATTTTTTTGGCAATGCTCAGATTAAAACCGGGATAATCTATCAGCACAACACAATTTATTTTTTCCTTAATTATCTCACTTATTAACTTTTTCTGAACTCTTCTTATAAACGGAAGGTGTTTAACGACTTCAACAAATCCGAGAAAAGCCATTTGATCAGAATGATAAACCAGATTCATTCCTTCTGATTTCATTTTATCACCGCCAATTCCTGTTATAAACAAATCAGGCTTTGAAGATTTTAATTCTCTGATTAATGAAGCACCAATCAGGTCACCTGAAACTTCGCCGGTAATTATCATTATTTTATTTCCTGGCTCGCTCAAGCAATCAGCTCCTGATCAGCCATAGAATAACTAAAAGCAAAGAAATTCCAAGAAATGCCTGGAGACTTCTTCTTTCAGATTTCAATCCTGCTTTTTTATTGAATGGCGGTTGAACAATCTTCGGATTTTTATAAGGGAAAAGACGAGGATAAAATGCAGGAACGTTTTTGCAATAGTCTTTATAGTCATCTTTAAATTTTTCCAGGAGATATTTTTCTTCTTCCCTGACGATAAAGTAATATTGAACCAGGAAGAAAATTATAGCAACAATCTGTAAGTAAGGAAATAAAGCAAATGACATGATTCCAAGACCAAGATAAAGAAGTATGTTGCCTACATAAAGCGGATTACGAACGTAAGCAAAAGGTCCGCTGATAATCAGGAATGTTCCACCAACACCGCCGGTTGTTCTTGTTTCACTGCCAGCCCAGCTGACTCCCCAGAATCTTATTAATTCGCCAATTAATGCAACGGCAAATCCTATTATTAATGTTAACGGAGTTGATTGCTGAAATATCAACATTAAAATTAAAAACGGAATTGGCGTGTAACTTCTGTACTTAAATGCGAGAGATGAAATATTGTTCATTAATTTTTCAAAGTCTGTTTAAAATAATTTTTTATTCGATCAAAAACGCTTCACGTCTTTTTAGCTCTGCCTGATGTCTCTTCTTCAACCTTTTCTTTGCTAGAAGCTCATTCATTCGTAAAATCACATCATCAAAATTCTTGAACGGGAAATATGTAATTCTTTGAACTTCACAATATTTCAAGAGGTCATCTTTCGCAAAAATGAAATCCACGTAATGGATTGCATCAATGTCTGAATTACCGTCACCAATAAAAACTGAGTAGTCATCATCTCCGCTGTTTTCAATGATATGATTTCTTTTACAATTGGCAGAGCTTCTGCAATCAGCATTGTAATAAGGAAAAGAAGGAATCAACTTTCCTTCGTCATTCAGAATTAACCTGTTGCTGAAAACTTTTAGATGACTAAGGTTTTCTCTCTTCAGAATTTTTTCGATATAGTAATCGAAGCCATCGCTTAAAATAAATATCTCAAAGCTGTTCGTTTGACAATATTCCACAAAGTGATGCAGTGTTGGTTCGATTTCCTGGGCAAGAATAAAGTTATCAAATTCATTTAAATCTATAATCAATGCCGACTCGCACAAACTCTCCCAGCATTCTCTTGAAGATATTCTATCAGTCAGCAGATCTTCAACAATACGATTTACATTATCACTATCAAGAAATTTTTTAAATATTTCCTCGCCCACATCATTCTTTGTAATCGTTCCATCGAAGTCTAAAAATATTTTGAATTGCTTGTCCGTCAACTATTTGCTAAGAACCAAGATAATAATTTTGAATTGATAAGATTATTTGTTGCTTTGGTTCGGGTTTCCCCGGTATGGTTAAAATATTTTTTATTTTCTTAATTAAGCAACCACATTAATATCTTCATTAAAACGCACGCTTACTAATTTAGAAACTCCTTCTTCCTGCATAGTAACGCCGTAAAGGGTTTCTGCTGCTTCCATTGTACGTTTATTATGAGTTACTACAATAAATTGAGTGTTATGACTAAATTCTTTAATCAGTTTTGTGAACCGGCTAATATTTGCGTCATCCAGCGGAGCATCAATTTCGTCGAGAATACAGAACGGACTCGGTTTAACCAGATAGATAGCGAAAAGCAATGCGATTGCCGTTAAAGTTTTCTCTCCGCCTGATAATAACTCAATAGAAGTTGGACGTTTACCCTTTGGCTTTGCAATTATTTCAATTTTTCCTTCAAGTGGATCAGCTCCTTCTTCCAGTCTCAGATCAGCTTCATCACCCGGATCGAATAAAGATCTGAAAACTCTGATAAAATTTTCTCTGATCAGGTTAAATGTTTCAGCAAATTTTGCCTGAGCAGTTTGATTTATTTCCTCGATTGTTTTGTGAATATCTTTCTCTGATTCAACAAGATCGTCGCGCTGTTTGTTAAGAAACTCCAACCTTTCTTTTTCTTCTTCGTACTCAGAATATGCCAGAAGGTTTATAGGTCCCAGATTACGAATTTTCTGACGCAGCTCGTGTACTTCAGCTTTATTCATTTCAAAATCAAAAGTGTCATTATCATCAAATTTTTTTCTCTCAATCTTAACAGAATATTCTTCATTAATATGTTCAAGAAGATTATTTTTTTTGATTTCAAATTCACTAAGTTTTATTTCGAGATCTCTGTTTGCATCAAGAAGATTATCCTTTTCAGTTCTTATCTCGTTTATTGCTGATTCAACCGAAGAACTTTCAATCCTTAAAGCTTCATAATCTTTCTCAACTTTTTCAAGTTCACCAATCAAAGCTTTTTTATTATTCTCGAGTTTGGATGCTTCGGTTTCCTGTTCTTTAATTTTAAAATCAATTTCAGAAATTTCCTTCCTTGCAAGTTCTATGTCATTCCTTCTTGACGCAATTGAATTGTTGATATTTTTGATGTTTTCTTCAGACTGAGTTATCGTGTTCTGAAGATTTCTTGCTTCGCCAAGTTTTCTTTCGAGGTTAATTTTTATTTCATTTTTTTCTGCAACGATCCGGTTAAACTGAATCTCGGCTTCTTTGTTTTGTTCCTCAAGCAACTGCAATTGAGATTCTGCAAGAAGCTTTTGCTTTTGAAGTTCAGCTAATTGTTCGCTGATAATATTTTTTTCGTTATCCAGCTTATTCGATTCTGCGGCAATGTCCTGAATAAATTGTCTGGTTTTTTCAATCTCATCATTAGCTTTTTTCTTTTCATACTCAAACTGCGAAATTTGTTTTTCAATATTAGTAAGATCATTTACAAGCATTCTTCCCTGATCGGAGAGAACTTTAAGATCTATCCTGGCAATTAAATTTTCGTATTCCGATATTTTGACTGTAAGTTCATCGAGTTCTTTTTGTTTGAATGGAATTTCTTTTTTAATCTCAAGTAAAAGCTGTCGTTTGCCAAATAAAGATTCATCGGCTACCGGTGAACCGCTCTCAATTAATCCCGTGCCTTCTGCAAGATCACCATTCAACGAAACGAATCTGAAATCTGGATATTTGATTGACAATTCGATTGCTGAATTAAGATCATTTACGATTGCAGTCCTTGATAAAAGCTTGTCGAAGAAATTTTTCCACTCACCTTCAGCCTGAACAGCCGAAGAAGCCCACAATTTAAATGAGTTGTAAGATTCAATTTTCTTTTTCTGTCTTGATAATAAATATTTCTTCAGCTTTCCAAGCATTCCCGGATTTTCATCACCATTCTGTTTCAGATAAAATGATGCCCGTCCAAGATTATTATTTTTAAGATACTCTATACCTTTCTTCAATACATCAAGGGATGAGATGAGAATATCGTTAACGTTATTTCTTAAAGCAGCTTCAATAGCGGGTCGAAGTTCGTCAGAAGAATTACCGGCATTCGCAAGGAGTATTACTTTTCCGTTAGCCCAGTCTTTTAATTCCAGAAGAGATTTGGTCCCGGGAGATACGCCTTCAAGATTATCAACAATATTTTGAATGAAGGAAATTTTTTCACTCATACTCTGCAAAATACTTTTAAGCTCAAGCTCTCTGGATTTGAACTCACTCAATTTTTGTTCGAGATTTTCTTTTTCCTGAGCTTTTTTCGCATAATTATCTTCTGCTTCGTTGAGTTTTGAAGCAACCCGGTCTTTTTCTTCTTTCAGACTTTCGATAAATCCAACTGTCTTGGCTACATCACCCGTAAGATTTTGAATGCGTGCATTGAGTTTATTTATCTGGTTATTTTTCTCTTCAGCAGCTCTCTCAATATTCAGGAGTTCATTCTCTTTATCACTTACTTGTTTTAAACTTGCAACTATTGCCTCTGAATGTTTTTTAACTTCGGCTCTCTTCTCATCAAGCAACTTAGCTGACTGCTCAAGTTTTATTTTAAGTTCATCTTTTATTTCCCTGTTCTTCCCGATTTCATCTGTAATAGCAGAAATATCTAATTGTGCCTGATGGATATTTTTTTTGCTTGCTTCGAGTCGGTCGTTCAGTTCTGTAACTTCTTTTTCATATCTGGTGATGTTTGAGTTTACTGATTTTTGTCTCTCCTGTGAGACAGAGATATTTCCACGCAATAAATAAATGCTTTCTGTCAGTCCGCTTACTTCGATTCGTTTTGATCTCAGTTCATTTTCAAAACTACCGAGTCTTTTTTTCATATCGTCAAGCTTTGCCAAAAGTGAAGACATTTCATCTTCGTAGTGTTTTTTCTTCCTGTTATTCTCAACTTTGTTAAGAATTAGCTCTTCCGTTTTGTCAAGAAAGAAGGAATACTCTCTTTCAGCGAGTTCAAGCTCAATTTCCTTAAGCCTCGAATTCAACTGAGTATATCGGTCAGCTTTCTTAGCCTGCCTTTCAAGACTGGCAACATTTTTAGTAACTTCACTTACAATGTCGTTCACTCTGGTCAAATCATTCATTACTTCTTCAAGCTTACGCAGAGCAAGTCTTCTTCTCAGTTTATATTTATTAACACCGGCGGCTTCTTCAAACATTGTTCTTCGTTCTTCAGCTTTACTGCTTAGAATTGTTTCGACCATTTTAAGTTCGATAACAGAGTAGGCATTTGCTCCTATACCGGTATCCATAAAAAGATTGGTTATATCTTTTAACCGGCAAATATTTTTGTTGAGAAGATATTCACTTTCACCAGAGCGGAATATTCTTCTTGTAATTGTAACTTCAGAATATTCAATTGGAAGGATACCTTTTGTGTTTTCGATTGTAAGAGAAACTTCTGCCATACCCATTGGTTTGCGGCTGGAAGTGCCGTTAAAAATAACATTCTCCATTTTATCGCTTCGCAGAGTGCTTGTCCGCTGTTCACCAAGACACCATCTGATAGCATCAACAATATTGGTTTTGCCGCAGCCATTCGGACCAACAATGGATGTAACGCCTTCGTGGAATTTTATGGGAGTCTTTTGTGCAAAAGATTTGAAACCAAATATTTCAAGCTTTGATAAATACAATCTTTTTCTCTACAAAATATTAAACTGCTTTATTGCAAACAGTATGTATTGAATGGTTGAATTTTTTAGTTCAAAATAAAATAAAAAAGATCCGGTTATTGCAAGAAGAAATATGCTGCAGTAAAAGTATACTTTACCGGGTGTAGCATCGTATAAAACATGTATACCTTTCATAAGTCTGTAAAGAACCCAAAGAACGGCCAGGATGAGTCCCAGGTAAACATATAAATCAATCGAACCGGCAAGAAGAAGTCTGTACAGAATTATTCCAACAGGAATAAGTAAGACAATCGGAAGTAATGCCCAGATAAAGGTAAAATAAACACTGATTATAAAAACTTTAGTCTTAACAAAAAATGAAGCTATCTTAATTATCAAAGCTATAATAATAAAAAGAATAACATTGAAAGCAGTTAACCAGAGCAATGCCATGAATGGATGCCACGCGAGATAGTTTGCCGTTTTCATCAGCAAAGGGCTGGCAAATGCAAGAAGCAATTTTTCAAAGAAAAGGTCTGTCTTAAGATGAAATAGAATGTTGCTGATAATCAGAGCAATTACAGCTGCAATGATTAAACCCAGCAAGGTAGTGTGAGCTGCAGATATTATTCTCATATCACGAACATCAGAGAAGAAGTTGTAAGGTCTGAGTAATGCTCTCGATGCATCATCACGAAATTTTCTTCCCGAATTAACAAGCACTCCCATAAATATCGCAAGCAAAAGACCGAAGATTATAAATATCATTGGCGAGTCGTCTTTTTTACTGCCGATTGGTATTGTTACTTTTTCAAGATTATTCAGCTTTGAATAAACAACTTTATAACTGATTCGGTTTTTACTTCTGTTTTCATCCATCAAACCCAAATGATACAGATTTCTGTCGCTGCCACTGCAAACGAAGGAAGAATAATCTCCGAAGTAATCAGTAAAAGAATCAATGAAAAATGCAGGCGCTTTGCTTTGAGAAAAGTAATCAAAAAACTCTTCGTAAAATTTTGCCTGTGCTTCAAATGAAAAATCATTTAAGTATCCGTCTGAGCCTCCAATATAAACCGGATAAGTTACAGCAGAGAAATATACCTTTCCTTTTCCGAGCTTAATTTGAAGATCATTAATCTTTTCTCCGGCAATTACTGCACCTTCTCTCATAAACTCAAGTCCGTATAAATCAAGTTTATCTATCTTCTCCAAATTCTTACCATAGAAAGACGCATAAGCAAGCAAATTACTTTTTTCTTTTGTAGCTTCAGCAAGTACTGAAATTAGCGAAACGTGTTCGTCGAGTTCCGGCAGATAGCCTCCGCCAAATCCGATTGCTGCAAAGGCAGAGTATTCTCCGTAAAAAGAAATATAATTGTGCAGATATTCTTTACTTCTGCTAACAAAGCTTTCGTCCCCGGCAATTCCCGGTGGAACTCCGTCAACAGGAATTTCAAGAAATGCAAGCAAGCCATATTTTTCGCAAAGGCTGAGATAGTAAGGATGGATTGTACTCTTCGCAAATCTCACACAATTGAAACCCGCTTCTTTTATCAGACTGATATCTTTATCCATCTGATCATATGAAATAAGTTTGCCCGAGATTTCATTACCCGGACAATAAGTAGTTCCTTTAATAACAAATTCATTGCCATTGAGTTTGATTGATTCTTCATCCGGCTTCAAATCGAACAATGCAATTGATTTCCGTTTCTCATCAACAAGAGAATCAGATTTAAATATTTTTTGAGTTAGAATATAAGACCAAGGCTTTTCAGCTGACCAGAGCATAACACCCGGAAGTTCTAGCTTCTGGTTTATTGTCAAATCTTTATTCCTGTCAAGAGAAAAACTATATGGAGGAAGTTCTTTTATAATCTTTCCGGAAAAATCTTCAAGCGAAACAATTAATTTGTAATCGTTCGGTTTATCATCAGCCGGAGTATGCTGCCTGGATTGATTATTTTTGATAAGTGATTCAATCTGGAGTGAAGCATTTTTGAAATCAGATGAAAAAGTTTTAAATACTTTTTCTTTGACGAGATAAAAGTCGGGTTTGATGTGGATGTATACATCTCCGACAATTCCACCATAGTTCTGCGGAAAAAAAAATCTTTGTTTCTGTGGAATTGTATTTTTTGAATTGAGTTCGTAAATCAAATTTACAGAAAGAATGTTCTTCCCATCACTTTTAAGAATATCTCTGGGCAAAGCAACTTTGAAAGGATATTCACCACCGCTATGACGATAAATAATTGTATTATTAAGAGAAATATCTGCCGTATAGTTTATAGAAAAGAAGATTAATTCCATGGTGTTTTCTGAAATCCGGGATTTTGAAAGTTCAAACTCCTTTTCAAATATCAGGTTGCCTTCTCCTTCAAATATGGAGGGAATATTAACTGTTAGCTTTGATGCTTTTTCATCGTTAGCAGGTTTTACATTCCACTTTCCACCAAGCAGAAGTATGGAACGGGTAGTTGTAATATCAAAAAAAAGAGAGTCCGTTGAACGTATTTTATAATCCGGAACTTCTTTAAAGACAACCTGGCTGAATAAATATTGAAATGCAAAAAGCGTAATAAATCCTGACAAAACCATAGGTCTAAAGAGGAAGGTTAACATCCGATAAGCGAATCCTTTGAAAATTTATTAAAAAACGCACAAATATACTACAGAATCGATGGGAAATCAATCAGAAAATAAAAAGCTTTATATGAGTTTTTCCTCTATATAATCGATAAAGAAAACGAATGGTTTGCTTTATTGTTGGAGTAATTAAGTTTGATTTGGAATTTTTAATTATCAGCTAATTTGATTTTGCTTTTACTTTTCCGAAAAAAATTGAGTCAAATTAATTTTATTAGCAAAATCTATCTCATAATATCTACCGACAATACCTTGATGTTGTTATCCAACTCAAACTACTTTTTACAAAAAAAATTTAATCTTCCGATCGGTGCGCTTTCACACTCACATCAAAATTCTTTGTGATTTTATTCTCACTTGTCTGAAGGTCAACTTTTACTCCCACTTTATGCAATTGAAAATCATTTGCTGAAACCGTATCCACAGCAAATCCATCTGCAATTGAATTCTTTATTAAATCATCAATTGCTTTTCTTGCTTTGAGTTCAGAATCATAATTTGCTGTTGCTTCGGATTGATATACTCCATCCTTATCAGAAACAAAAATCATCCGGTTGGTTTTTGTTTGATAGAACATGCACATCATATCAGGATTGCTGTTATCCTGATGAGCAGGATTACCATATTTTTTAATCACATCAGATTTTGATTTGCCGATGTATTTGTGAACACTGATATCTTGTGCTGACAAGAAGACTGGAATTAAACACATCAGGAAAAAAGAAACGAAGAAATAATTTCTTGTTTTCATAACTACTCCCAGAAAAATTATTTATAATTTCAAAAAGGGTTATAAAATTGGAAGTCCTCGTTGAGGATTGAGAATTGATAAAGCAATGTGTAGAATGATTGATCATTTTGACCTTGTTGGACAAAAATCACGATTGAAATCTAATTCAAAGAAGCAGGAGAGTCAATTGAGTTCCCATTCCGAGCTGATCGAAGGCCATCCTGAATTTATTTCAGGATTTGAATTTGTTTCGGAATCTACTGAGGAAGTAACCTTCTAGGTTTACAAACTACTAACAGTCAGCAACCTCGAAGGTTTCAAGCTATGGTGACAGGAAAATGTAATTACTCAACTAACGGAACTAATTCAAAGAATTGATAGTGTCAATTGAATTTTTTTGATTAGCCGAGATAGGAAAGATGTCACGGAATCATCCGTGACATCCGAGAATAAATTGTCATTACGAGCGAAGCGAAGTAATCTTTAACTTGATTCTGAATTAAAAGATTGCTTCTCCGGCAGTCGCCGGATCGTAACGACAATGTTGTTTTATTCAACTAACGGAAGAAATTCTTCGTAACCTTCTTCAGTCATTTTCTCTTTAGGAATGAAACGTAATGATGCGGAGTTAATGCAGTAACGTAATCCGGTTGGATCAGGCCCGTCATCAAAAATATGGCCGAGATGTGAATCGCCATTTTTACTTCGTACTTCTACTCGATTCCAGCCGTATGAAAGATCCTTCTTTTTAACAATGTATTTTGAATCTATCGGCCGTGTGAAACTTGGCCAACCGGTTCCTGAATCAAATTTATCTTTTGAGCTGAATAGCGGTTCACCGGAAGCAATATCAACATAAATTCCTGCTTTATGATTATCCCAGTATTCATTTTTAAAAGCAAACTCGGTTCCTTCACATTGAGTTACGTTATATTGCTCATCTGTTAACATCTTCTTTAATTCTTCATCAGATGGTTTTTGATATTTGTTATCCGAACTATTCATAGTTGAATCTTTCCTTTCTGATTTTTGCTTGTCGCTGCTACCGTTTACTGTTTGATTATTCTTCTCTTCTCCACTTTGTGAACACGCCGTTGTAAACAGGACTAAAACTAAAATTATACTTAATAAATTTTTCATAACATTTCTTTTAACAATTTTTTAGGCAAAATAATTCCAGTTGGCAAATCGAACAAGTCAAAATTTAGTTTGAATTATTGCGAAGGGGTTGCAAAAGAGAAATGATGCTTACGAATATCTTGCGGATTGAGAAGCGTGGTAATTATTGCTCTTCTATTGTTCAACTATTTCGTGATACTCTATTGAGATTTCCTTTAACTTTGCCTGTATTTCTTTTAACATCTCAAGATTTTGTGATTGGAAATGCACATCAGATTCGTGGCAAAGCTGTATCATTTCTGAATTGTCGCATTGTAGAATAAAAAAATCCCATTCTCCAACTATAAATGGATTTGTCTTTTCCTCATTTTCAATTTTCCTCATTAAATCCTCAAATTTTATGCTTTCACTTATCTGCTTATCATCATTTACTTGTGTAACTCCGCCATGACATACAGTAACCTGATCACCCCAAAACCGACGAATTATTGGGATTGTTTTTTCAATCGTTTTAAGAATGGATGCTCGATTAATTTGTTTTGTATACAATATTTTCATTTATATAGTCAAAGCATTAATTATACTCAACTAATTTACTTTCGAGTAAAATAATTTCGGTTATTAGAATTTACAAAATAAAATTTGGTTGGATTAATAAGACTTGCTAATTCAGATTAGAATTGTCGTTCGTGTTGAGGTTAGCTATCACCAATTTCTCTTTGTAAACTTCATCGTCTGCATAAATGTAAAGCAGACTGCCACCTTTCAGCAGGTTAATTATCTCTTTTGATAATTTTTTCGAAACAGCAGGACAACCCCAGCTTCGTCCGATAACGCCGTTTCCATTGGCAAGTCTCTCATCAACATAATTTGCCCCATGAATGATAATTCCTCTTTGTCTGGCATTATCGTTTATTCCTTTCTCAAGTCCCTCAAGCTGAAGCGAATAGCCTCTTAAACCAAAATATGAATTACCGGTTCTAAAAAATCCAAGTGAGCTTTTGTGAGAGCCATATTTATTCGAAAATTTTGTTGCGTTCACATAACCTGATTTTTTTCCGTGAGCAACCAATGTGTGATAAAGCAGCTTGTGATTTTCAATGTCAATAATAAAAAATCTTTTTTCGTATGATGGTTTTGAATAGTCTATTATAGAAAGCAGGTTTTTATTAGTGAGATCAATTGAGTTGTAGCCATCCAATGCTTGCTTAAAAATATTATAATCTAATTTATCTGTGAGACTGCATTCCTCATAAAGATTTTTAGCAAGCAATTCGTTGTTTTCTGAATCGGAAGTGATACGCTCGTTTGAATTAATATTTCTCTCGCCGGGCGCGCTGTTTGAAATGGAATTTGACAGGAAAGTAAAAATTCCTATAAAGGCCAGTAAAAATATTTTCATACGTGGTAACAATGCATCATTTGTTCTTGGATATGGTACTAAGTTTCAATTTCCATGCCGGAGGAAAAAATAAAATAAACGCTTATAAGCAATCATAACACGTCATTATTACGTAGAACAGCGACGTAAATAGCTGTCACATAATGCTTTGAATGTCGTAACAATTTTAAGATATGAGGAGATTACACGAAGAAGGAAAAATCTACCTCTCCGGAATGCTTATAAGCTTTTCTTTTTATCTCTTGTTTTACTCAACTGAAACAAGGCTTTTTTTTGAACGGTTAGACTAACCTGAAAATAATTAGTTTCAATTTTGCCCAAATAATTTTTTATTACAAGACAATTTTTCGCCACTAATTAATAAACTAATTTTCGAAAGGATTTATCACGAAGGGTATCACAGAAGACTATTGTTTGCTAAAAACTTTTTGAGGTTATGACGAAAATAACACTAAAAAATGTTTTATATAATGCGAATTAGCAGTCAGCTTGAGGCACGGGTTAGCAAGTTATTTAATTAATAACATTTTTTTCGATAAAACAATTTCATCAGTAATCAATCGATAAAAATATAAACCACTACTATATACAGAAGCATCAAATGTATATTTGTATTTACCAGATTTATGGTATTCATTTGCCAATTTACAAATCAAAGCACCCTTTAAATCATAAATTAATAGTTTAACTTCTGACTCACAGGGTAGATAAAAACTAATAGTGGTTGTTGGATTAAAAGGATTGGGAAAGTTTTGATAAAGAATATATGCGCTGGGTAGAGCAATTATTTCGTTTTCTTCTACTTTGGTGATTCTGTCCCCATATTCAACGCCATTAATTAAAGCGTAAACCAAATTAGTGCTTCCGCAACTGAACTCACACGATATACTGCTAACAAAACCAAGGCCTTTCGCCAAGGTATAATTTAATCCCGGAATAAATGATTGATCTTGTAATTCTTTCACGTCAGTGATTAGGTCTAAGACTGTGTCTTCATATTCAGCAACACATAGTGTACTAAAGATCCCATTACCAAAACTACTATAACCAGTTCTGGAACCAGCGAAATAATCGCCAGGTTGAGCAAGAAGACTATCTACCAAGTATTCATTATTAATAAATACTGTATCGGTTGAATATCTATATACACAAGCAGTTAAACTATCAACTCGTTCATAGATTTTAAATGAAAAACCATCGTCAGGAATATTTTTCTGTAAAAGAATTTTATAGTTTCTGTTATTAAGGAGAATAGTATCACCGATTATTTCAATAGAGTGTGCTGACGAATCTTTGTAAAAAGGAATTTCCCAATAATAATTTTTGTATTCCCAATAATTACCAATTTGTAATGGATAATATTTTAAGGCTTCATCTAATGAATCGATTTGAGCAAAAGTGAAACTTATAATGAGGCTAAATAATATTAAGTACTTCATTTTATCCTCTGCTTGCTAACTATTACTTATACTTCTAAATTTCTACTCACTTGTAATTAACAAACTGAACAGGAAAATCCAGATCAGCTTCTTTTACTCGTCTCGGCGAGACGCTCGTCTCGGCAGGACGAAGTCCTGACGGAGAGTCTTGATGGACTTTTGGAATAATTAATGCCCTCACTTAATATCCTTATCTGGTAACAATTGTTTAAAATTTCTGATTGTCAGAATCGATACTTTTTTGGATTAGATACGATATATAATTCTATATTCGCCTTCAAACACTTCTCTTATTGGCGCTCTGTTTGTTTCGGGTACCATTCTACCTCTTTCGGGATTCTTTGCTAATGATTCAACTTTCCTGAAAATTCTTTCGACCACTTTTTGAGCTGCGACTTTATTGTCAACTGATATATAATCATAAATATCTTCCAATCTTTCTGCTGCCAGAGGTGACCAGAATATTTTCATAATTAAGCTTTCCTGGCAAACTTTTTCTTCAATTCTTTATGAGATATTTCCTTGCCTTGACTGAGTTGTGCTTCTGCTAATTTTATGTCTTCAATAACTTCCAGTTTATCAATCATTGATTGATACTCTGATACATCCAATAATATTGCAGTGCTTTTACCATTTTGAGTAATGATTAAAGGTCTTTTGGTCTTCTTAACTTTTTCAAAGTAAAAAGCTACTTTGGAACGGAATTCAGAAAGTGGTTGAATATCCTGATCTAATTGTATTTTATGCATATTTATTCCTGCTTATTTATTGTGCAGATAAACGTACAATATTTTGCACAATATTTCAACTCACAAAATTATTTACTGATAATTAACAAACTGAACAGGAAAATCGAGATCGGCTTCTTTCACTTTTTGAATAACTAACTGCAGTTCGTCCTTCTTTGCACCCTGAACTCGTATTCTTTCATCCATTATCTGAGCATTAACTTTCAGTCCAAGCTCTTTTATTAGTTTTGTAATCTTCTTTGCGTTGTCTTTTGATATTCCG
This sequence comes from Ignavibacteriaceae bacterium, assembly GCA_013388525.1. Next base: position 16,448 of record JACAFA010000127.1, read on the forward strand.
CTCTGCAGAGAAATTTTTTGTCGTAATCTACCATTAGCCGCTGGTTCGGGTTCTTCAAGTTTCATTACTTTGATTGATAATCCGCGTTTTATAAATTTTGTCTGCAGGATATCTATTGACTGTTTACGTGAGTAGTCGTCTTTTGTATTGATATTGATCAGCTTATCTTTTTTGTTCAACTCTAGTTCAGTCGCTGAATCCTTTAAATCATATCTCTGATGAATTTCTTTGATTGCCTGGTTTACAGCGTTATCTGCTTCCTGGAAATCAATTTCAGATACAATATCAAATGAAGAGTTTTTTGCCATTTTATCTCCAATTATTGACTCAAATATAAATAATTACAGAATGTGATATAATTTTCAGCACCAGGTATAATTAATAAATTTTGATTTGATTCAGACCGTTTTATTTTTGCTGTTCAAAATTCAACCTCAACAGATATTGAAGAATTAAATGATAATTGATAAAATCGAAAACGCACATCTATATAAAAAGATCGGAGAACGAATAAGCAAGTCATTCGACTACATCAAAACAACTGATCTGAAAAATCTACCCACAGGAAAATATCTTATTGACGGAGAAAGAATTTTCGCTTTAGTCAGCGAATACAAAACCAAACCAGAATCCGAAGGAAAACTTGAAGCACATAGAAAATATATCGATGTTCAATATCTAATTGAGGGTGAAGAGTTAATGGGATATGCACCACTTAATGGACAAGAAATATTAGATCCATATAAAGAAGAAAATGATATTATATTTTTTACCGGAGATAAATCATTCACAAAAGTTACTGCAGGAATGTTTGCAATATTTTTCCCGGAAGATGTTCATATGCCGGGAATAAATACCGGAAAAATTTCAGATGTTAAGAAGCTTGTAATAAAAGTTCGAACCACTTAATTCAATCATCTACAAATTACTTATTGGAGGCTCTATGAAAAACTTACTGGTTCTTTTTCTCTTCTTTTCTTTCTCATCATTAACATTTCTCAATGCACAGGATGAAGACATGGGTATGGACCCAGAAATGATGAAAGCATGGCAGGAATATATGACTCCCGGGGCTATGCATGACTTACTTGCCAAAAGTGTTGGTGAATGGAAAACTGAAATTTCATCGTGGATGGATCCAAATATGCCGCCAACAGTAACCGAAGGTAAATCAGTCTGCGAAGCAATTCTTGGTGGAAGATTTTTCCATTCTAAAGAGACGGCAAATTTTATGGGAATGCCTTTCGAAGGATCAGCAATAACTGGCTACGATAATGCAACCAAAAAATTCTTCAGCTACTGGGTTGACAATATGAGCACGGGTGGAATGGTATTAGAAGGTTCTTATGACGAAGCCACAAAAACTTTTACGTATGCCGGATCAGGTATGAGCTTCACAGGTGAATATAAAGTCCGTGAAATCATCCAGCACACCAACGATGACGAATCTATGTTCACGATGTATATGGAAGAAGGCGGAAAACCTGAAATGAAGATGATGGAAATCAAATACACCCGAATAAAATAAAAATCTTTTTTCTCTTGCGATTTTGCGCCCCTGCCTACCGTCAAGGCAGGTTGGCGCAAAATTGAATCTGTGTATCACGCAAAGACGCAGAGTCGCAAAGTCGCAAAGTAGATTAATAAACCACACAAGTTTTATTTTTTCTCTCACCCCTTAAAATCTTTAACAATATGCACAAAATAAGTGCATTTTTATATCAAACGCACAAATTGTTTAGCTTATTGTGCACGTCATCAGAAACCTGCACAAACATTGTGCATAAGAGAATGGACCTGCACAATTTTCTAAATTTTGTACGCTGACTGGTTAACTGGAAGATAAAATCTTAAACAGAGAAATGTTCTTGTAAAGGGTTTCCCGTCCTACGGTTTCAGAAACAAGTATTCCAAGTTCTTCTAGTCTCCTGAGGTACTTGCTGGCGGTATTACGCGAAGCAATTTTTTTCTCTTCGAGAATGGCGATCTTACAATAAGGCTGATTGTAGATGACTTCAATTAATTCGTGGGAATAAATGTCCGGAGCTTTTGTCTTCACTTTTTCAATTACAGAAATATAGTCTTCATAAATGGCATTCACCTTGTTCAATGTAAGAAGAGCAGTACTACGAACGGCTTCGAGCATAAATAAAATCCATTTTTCCCAATTACTCTCTTCAGTTACTTCTCTGAGAAATTTGTAATAATCATTTTTATGTTCAAGAATATATTTTGAAAGATATATGACGGGCAAATCAATTAACTTTTCTTTACATAGATATAAAACGTTCAGTATTCTTCCCGTTCTTCCGTTGCCATCCGTGAAAGGATGAATTGCCTCGAACTGGTAATGAAGGATCGCCATCTTAATCAAAGGATCAACACTTTTATCATTAAGTGCAACATCAAACCAGTTGTTTAATTTTTCAGTAAGAATTTTTCCGGGTTCAGGCGGAGTATAGACTATATGGGTGCTGCTTCCAATGTACACCCGAACATTCCTGATTTCTTCCTGCTTCTCTGTAATTTTCTGGAAAATCTCAATTGCAAGTTTAATAGAATAGTCTGAAGATTTTTTCATTTTAGAAAATGCATTCCACAACGCCTCGCGGTATCTAAGCACTTCTTTTGTTGATGGATCAGTATTCAAATTCGAAGAGAATGCTTTGTACAGATTATCGTTGGTTGTAAATATATTTTCGATTGTTGAACTATCTTTTGCTTCCTGCAGAACGAGTGTATTAATTAACATCAATGGATTTGGAATAATTGGTAGTCTGCCTTTCAGTTCTGCCAAAGCTGCCCGGGCTTCCGCAAGCTTTTTATAAACATCAAGAGTTTCCCATCGCTTTTTATCAGGTAAAAGCAACGGCAGATCATTAAATGGTTGTTTCGTTAAAAAACTCATGAATAATTAATAAAGAAGTTCCTAATTAACTAATAATTAAAAGCAAACTTAGGAAGTAATGATGCGAGAGGCAAGAGTGCACTTATAATTGATAATTTAATTTCTAAGAAATTCTTTCCCGGAATTTACATCAAAGAGAGTTTTCACTTTTTCACTGAAGTTAATTAAGTATTCCAACAAGAGCTCAGGCATTACAAAATTATTCTTTATGACAAGTTTCATCGTTTCGCCTTTCTGTTCAAACTTAACTGATTCTTTATGTTCAGCAAGAATGAATCGCATCAGCTCAATGAATTTATATTTGTAATATTCTTCTTTTTGTCCTTTGGGGAGAAGAACTGTTACAGATTGTTTATTCATAATAATACGTTCGAATAAAGCATACGAAGCATAGTATTTTAATTTAGCAATCATAAGTAGTCTTTTTACCAAAGCGGGAATTGGTCCGAATCTATCTTCCATTTCTTCTTTCAATTCATCAAGTTCTTGCAGATTTTTTATCCCATATAAAGCAGTATAGAAACTCAATCTGTCTGTCTGTTCGGGCATATATGTTTCGGGAATTCCAATTTCAAAATATGAATCAATGGTAGGCTCTGTTCTGTCTTCTTTCTGAGGAAGTGTTTTGAAGATTTCCTGGTATTCCTGATACTTCAACTCTTCAACAGCTTCATCAATCATTTTAATGTAGAGATCAAAACCTATTTCATTAATAAAACCGGATTGCTCTTTGCCAAGAAGATTTCCTGCCCCTCGAATTTCCAGGTCGCGCATTGAAAGATTAAACCCGGAACCGATTTCTGTATATTCTTCAATTGCCTGAAGCCGTCGAATAGCTTTTTTTGTTATTCCACTTAAAGACGGAACGATAAAGTAAGCGTAAGCCTGCCGAGTTGATCTCCCTACCCGACCCCGTAACTGATGAAGTTCTGCTAATCCAAATTTGTCTGCTCTATTTATAATTATCGTGTTCACATTTGGAATATCAAGACCGGATTCAATTATTTTTGTTGACAGAAGAACATCGTACTTTCTGCTGAGAAAACCGTGAATTACTTCTTCAAGCTGAGAAGATTTCATTTGTCCGTGAGCAATCCCAATTTTAATATCACGAATATGTTTCCTGAGATAATCTGCAAGCTTTCCGATTGATTCGACTCTGTCGTGAACAAAATAAACCTGTCCGTTTCTTCTGATCTCGTTATAAATCCATTCCCTTATACTTTTAATATCGAAAGTAGAAACTGTTGTGTATATTGGCTGCCTGTTTGGAGGCGGTGTTGCAATTATCGAAAGATCCCGCGCACCAAGCAATGAAAGATTTAATGTTCGTGGAATAGGTGTAGCCGTTAGAGTTAAAGTATCAACATTAATTTTCAGCTTTCGGAGTTTCTCTTTTGCAGATACACCAAAGCGATGTTCTTCATCAATCATCAGAAGACCAAGGTCTTTAAACTTTACATCCCCCGATAGTAAACGATGTGTTCCGATAACAACATCAACATTTCCCGACTCTAGTTCTTTAAGAATTTCATTTTGCTCTTGTTTCGTTTGAAATCTTGAAAGTGCTGCTACCTTCACAGGAAATTGACTAAGTCTGTCCTTAAAAGTATTGTAATGCTGTTCTGCAAGAATTGTTGTGGGTACGAGTAAAGCAACTTGCTTACCATCCTGGACAGCTTTGAAAGCTGCACGTACTGCAATTTCTGTTTTACCAAAACCAACATCACCGCATACAAGTCGGTCCATCGGATTTGGTGCTTCCATATCCGACTTTACTTCCCTTGTTACTTTTTCCTGGTCAGGTGTATCTTCATAAAAGAAAGATGCTTCTAATTCTTTTTGCCAGATTGTATCTTCGTTAAACTGAAAACCTTTTGTCGATTTCCGTTTTGCATAAAGTTCGATAAGTTCTCTTGCGGCTTCCTTAATTTTCTTTTTGGTGCGGGTTTTTCTTCTTTCCCATTCACCTGTCCCAAGTGTAGATAATGTGGGTTTAAGATTTTCGTTGGATGAATATTTTTTTACCAGATTCAGATAATTAAGATTCACATAAACAACGCCGCCTTCAGCATAAAGAAGCTTCATAGATTCCTGTTTGGCTTCACCGATTGCAATAGTTTGTAACCCGGCGTACTTACCAATTCCATAATTTTCGTGAACAACAAAATCTCCCTTTTTTATCGAGGCGATGGCTTTGGATTTTGATTTACTATATTTCTTCTTGTGGGGAAGCTTTGAGCGATAAGGTTTGTTGAAAATTTGATAATCTGTCAGAAGAAGAATTTTTTCTTTGTTGTGCACGAATCCTTCTTTAATAGCTAATGTTTCCAATTTAATCTTGCGTGATTCTATCAATCCGGCAAGTTCTGTATTGAATTCTGAGAGAAGTTCGGTTAAACGTAATGTTTGCAGTTCATTTTCTGAAGTTAAAATCACATTGTAATTTTTCTCAGAATATTCTTTAAGAACATTGTACAGAATTTTGAAATTTGAATTTATAGTTGGTGCTTCTGAGAACCCAAGTTCAATTCTATCAGAAGAAATGGATATTTCATCTTCAATAATCCATCGAACGTTCTCTTTATTAATATTTTCGTTAATACTTTTCATTAACAGATCTTTATTTGCTGACATTGAATCATAATTTTCCGAAAACTTATCATCAAATTTCTCTTTGGCTTCCGGAAGATTCATTTCACGTCCTTTACGTACAACCGAGCTATCTGTTTTAACAAAATTATTTCGAAGCTCAAATAATGATGCAAAAATTATTGGGTTCTTTAAGTAGTTAAATATGTCCGAAATCATTTCATCATTTTGCCCTACCGATCCTGCCAAAGAAACGCTTTCAAGCTTTTCAATTGAACGCTGGCTTTCAGGGTCGAAGTACCGGATAGATTCAAGAAAGTCACCATCGAATTCTAATCTTGCAGGGTTTTGTCCACTGTAAGACCAGAAATCAATTAATGAACCACGTACCGAAAACTCTCCGGGAGCTTCAACGAAAACATCTCTTTGATAGTTAAGCATATTCAGATATTCAATCAGATCATCATATTTAATTTTGCTTCCGGTTTGAATAATAGTCGTCGTTTTTTCAACTTGTTCTTTTGCCGGGAGTTTGTGAGTAAGTAACTCATAAGTTGAAATCAGAACAAACTTTTTCACTCGTGAGATTTTTGTCAACTTTTCCTGAATTACTTCTCTTGAAAAATCATCCAGAAGAATTAACTTGTCTTCAAGACCAAGTATACTCAGCTCAACAAACAATTCTCCAGCACTTTTAGAATCAGGTACGAGTAATATTATCTGTTCTGAGATTTCTTGAAATTTTAAAATTAAAAGAGACCTGGAAGCACCATAAAGCGGTGAGCAAAAGAACACCGCAATATTCTCACCAGATTGCTTCAGCTTTATTGCTATTTCATTAAAGTTTGAGATGTTTAGAATTTTATTTAGATATTCAGATTTCATCTGGTAATAAAAAAGGGCTCAATATTATTGAACCCAAATCAAAGTTGGTACTAAGCAGTCTGAATTATTTTATTTCTGAAGTTCAATTATTACCAACTTTTTTCCTTTTTGATTTCTAATATTAGTTGGCTTATAATGAAGATCATAAACAGTGGATTTTTTTATAAATGATTTATACTTTAGTTCGGCTTTCGAAAACTCTTCTGAAAGGTCTCCGCCTTTCATAGCAAACAGAAATGATTTCTCCTTAATCAATGGAATTGCATATCGAAAAAGTATAATGAGCGGAACAGTAGCTCTACTAACAATAAGATCAAATGAATTTCCATGTCTGGAAATAAACTCTTCACTTTCAACACGATGATTCTCTGCAATTACGTTACTGAGTTTTAGTTTATCTATAAAATCCTTAACGGCTTCTACTTTTTTTAAAGTGGAATCAACCAACACGCCTCTGATGTCAGGTCTCATTATAGCTAATGGGATTCCTGGAAATCCACCACCCGTGCCAATGTCAAGAAACTTGGAAACTTTATCCGGAAGATATTTTGAGATGTAAGCGGAAATAAAAATATGTTTCTCAACAATAGAATCGATATCACGTTTTGAAATAAGGTTTATCTTTTTATTCTTCTCAACAACAAGTTGAGCGAAATAGGCAAGTCGTTCAGTTCTGGTAGGTTCAGGATTGAAACCATTTTCCCAGCAAAATATATTTAGTTCTTTAAGATACTGGTCCTGTTTGTCGGCCATAAAAAAATAAAAAATTATCTCTTTAAATATATCAATAAAACAGAAATATCTGAAGGGGTAATTCCGGATATTCGGGAAGCTTGACCAATTGATCTTGGTTTGAACTTTTGAAGTTTTTCCTTCCCTTCGGTAGATAGGGCTTTAATTTCATAATAGTTTAATGTTAAAGGAATTAAATGTTCTTCATATTTTTCAAGCTTCGCAATCATTTCTTCCTGACGTTTCAAATATCCTTCGTACTTTAAATCAATTTCTACCTGCTTCTTTACTGCTTCATCATCTAGCATTACTTTTATTTGTTTAATACTGGAAAGACCATCTTGCTTTAAAATTTCATCCAAAGTTAACTCTGGTCTTCTACAAAGATTTGCGATGGTTTCAGTTGATTCAATTAATGCCGACCCCTTAGTGTTTAAAAATTCATTTATTTTTTTTGCATTCAACTTAATTTTTTTGCAGGTAGTTATTCCCGCAAATATCTTTTGCTCGCGATCATTAATTCTATCAGCATCTTCTGAACTAATTAAACCGAGATCTTTCCCATACCTCATTAGTCTTCTATCCGCATTGTCCTGTCTTAAAAGTAATCTATGTTCAGCCCGTGATGTAAACATCCTATATGGTTCAGTAGTAGATTTAGTTACTAAATCATCAATAAGTACACCTATATAAGCCTCGCTTCTTTTTAGGACAAATTCCTTTTTTCGTTGAATTTTAAGAGCAGCATTTATTCCAGCTATTAATCCCTGTGCAGCTGCTTCTTCATATCCTGATGTTCCATTAACCTGCCCAGCAAAATATAACCCTTTCACTAATTTTGTCTCCAGAGTTGAGTCTACCTGATGAGGTGGAAAATAATCATATTCAACAGCATATCCAGGTCGCACCATTTCAACTTCCTCCAAACCCTTAATTTTATGTAATGCTTCAAGTTGAATATCTGCTGGTAGAGAAGTCGAAAATCCGTTAAGATATATTTGGTCACTATCTAGTCCTTCTGGCTCTAAAAATAGTTGGTGCTTGTCTTTGTCTGAGAACCTTACAATTTTATCCTCTATAGAAGGACAATATCTCGGTCCAATTCCGTTGATAAGTCCTGTAAACATCGGTGATCTGTCAAAACCTTTCTGAAGAGTATTATGAACTTCTGCGTCGGTGTAAGTAATATGACAGCTTATTTGCGGAAGAATGGGGAAGCTGTTAGTATCCGTAAAATGTGAAAAGGGAATTGGAGGATCATCGCCCGGTTGTTCTTCAAGTATTGAGAAGTTAATTGTGTTTTTCTTTAGTCTGGGCGGTGTTCCTGTTTTTAATCTACCGGCTAAAAAACCTTGGCTAACTAAGCTCTCTGTGATACCTAATGACGGTTTTTCACCATACCTGCCTCCTTCTTTTGCTGCTAATCCGGTATGCATTATTGCATTCATAAAAGTGCCTGCTGATAGTATAACCGATTCAGCAAGTATTTCTTCTCCGCTTCCAGTCCTTATTCCTACGACAGCATTATTATCAATAATAATTTCAGAAACTGAATTTTCAATAACATCAATATTGTTATAGGATGATATGAATTTTAATGCACTTTCTGAGTATAAACGACGGTCAGACTGGCAGCGTGGTGACCACACTGCTGGTCCTTTTGATTTATTTAACATTCTGAATTGAATTCCTGTTGAATCAGCGATTTTTCCCATTAACCCACCAAGAGCATCAATTTCTCTGACCAAGTGACCCTTTGCTGTGCCACCAATTGCAGGATTGCAGGACATCCTTGCCATTGCGTTTTTATCCATAGTAATTAATGCCACAGAGCAACCCATTTTAGCTGCAGAAGCCGCTGCCTCGATGCCCGCATGACCACCACCAATTACAATTATATCAAATGATTTAATATCCATAACACATTATAATATATATACTTTCACGTGAAACTTATGCTTTTTATAGTTAGCCGGTAGCAATTAATTTCACGTGAAAACTTTATTTCCCTATACAAAATTTCGAAAAAATGTTATTAAGTACGTCCTCTGATGTAATATCTCCCACAATCTCAGCCAATGCAGATTCAGTTGCTCGCAAATCACTTGCTAAAAATTCACCGCTCAGATTTGCCTGAAGAGTCTTAATTGATTTAATGATATTCTCCTCTGCTTTTCGAAGGCAATTATAGTGTCGTAAATTAGTTACTATTGCAGCTTTCTCTGTATAGGCCCCTTCTTTATAAGCCACGTTCTTTAAAATATTTAACAGTTGAATTATACCTTCACCATTAATTGCTGATATTCGAATATCTTCAGTAAACTTTTTTTCAGCATCCAAATCTATTTTATTCAAAACTTTAATAATTCTTGCATTTGGATTCAAGCTCGGAATTTCTGTAGCAATCAAATTGGAAAAACCAGCATTCACATCACCAATAAATAAAATAAGATCGGCTTTTCTCATAACCTCTCGCGAGCGTTCTACACCCTCTTGTTCTAACTTATCTTCTGAAATACGAATTCCAGCAGTATCATACAGTTTAAATAATAATCCATCAATAGAAATCTCTTCTCTAATAATATCTCTGGTAGTACCAGGTATTTCACTTACAATTGATCGGGATTCTTTAAGTAAGTAATTCAATAAGGATGATTTACCAACATTTGGCTCTCCGATAATTGCAACATTTACTCCCTCGCGAATTACTTTTCCATAATTATAAGATTGTAGTAAAAATTTGATTTCTTGCAATATCTCATTGATTCTATCCCCCAACTCATTTCTAGAGGTAAATTCGATATTTTCCTCAGCAAAATCAAGCTCCAACTCGATGAAAGAAGTTGCCTCTATTAGTTTTCTCCTCAACCATGAAACCCTTGATGAAAGCAAACCATCAAGCTGATTTCTAAAACCTCTAAGCGAAACAGAGGTCCTTGAATTTATTAAATCGGCAACTGCCTCAGCTTGAGTCAGATCAATTCTATTATTTAGAAAGGCTCGCTTTGTAAACTCACCTGGTTCAGCTAGTCGAGAATTTGATTTCTCTAAAATTAACGAAATAATTCTATTAACAATCAATGGACTTCCATGCGAGCTGATTTCAATGCTATCCTCACCAGTATAAGAATTTGGGGCTCGGAAGACAGAGATTAAGACATCATCAATAATTTCATCTTGATCTTTAATTTTACCGTATTGAATAGTGTGGGATTTTGCATCCTTCACTCTTTGTTTGCCTGAAAAAATATGGTCAATCGCATTTATTGATTCTGATCCACTAATTCTTATAACTGCAATTGCGCCAATACCTGGAGGTGTGGCAAGTGCAATTATTGTTTCTTCTTTATTATTTACGGTCATAATAAAAATTGTGAAAAGTGGGCGTAAACATAAATATTTCTTAAAGTAATATCAATTTTCAAAGGAACATAAAATAAAAACTATAAATCCAATAGTCAGTCAATTTGCTATAATGTATTTGCCGATTAGTGATTTATTTTGCATTAAAATCATAATATATGACATAATGGCCCGATTTTGTAGTCAATAAAAAAATACTCGCAACTCCTTATAATATAATAACTTATGGTGATCGTCGGTTTTGGTACAACGGTTGTTAAAGATTAAGTGTGAAGTAATTAAATTCCAAATAATAAAAGAAAGGAGATGATATTATGACATTAGTTAAATTCAACCCAATGAAAGACCTTGTCGATTTCGAAAGAGAGTTCAGCAGAATGTTCAATGCTCTTGAAAACCGTTTTGGTATTTCCAGAAGCAAGGATGATGATGAGTACGAAAATGCTGTATGGATGCCGTTAACAGACATTTATGAAGACAAGGATAAATACACCTTGAAGCTTGATTTACCAGGAATTAAAAAAGATGATGTAAAAATATCTTATGTGGATGGCAAATTAAGCATTAGTGGTGAGAGGGTTCAGGAAACCGAACATAAAGATTCGAAGTGCCACAGAATCGAAAGATCATTTGGTAAGTACTACAGATCTTTCAATTTACCGGATCACATTCAATCTGAAAAAATAAATGCTGAATTCAAAGACGGGCAATTAACAATCACTGTTCCAAAATCTGAGGAAGCAAAACCAAAGGAAATTGAGATTAAAGTGAAATAACTCTTTGACAATGTTGAGGAGAGGGAAGGGTAACTGTTAAGTTACCCTTTTCTTTTGATTAAATTAACAAAAAGGATTTAATCGAAAAATGGAATTTAAAGATTACTATAAAATACTTGGTGTTGAAAAAAACGCAACTAAAGAAGAGATAAGTAAGGCTTTCAGGAAGCTTGCAGTAATATATCACCCGGATAAAAATCCAAACAATAAAGCAGCTGAAGAAAAATTTAAAGAGATTACTGAAGCTCATGAAGTATTGAGTGATCCAGAGAAAAGAAAAAAATATGATGCTCTCGGTGCTAATTGGCAGCAATATCAATCTGGTGGAAGAGGATTTGAAGATTTCTTTTCGCA
>JACAFA010000223.1 GCA_013388525.1 Ignavibacteriaceae bacterium
AGACTTAGATTTGAGTCTGTCAGAAAATGAATTAACAGATATCATAAATACCTCCAAGAGATTATTAGTTAAAAATACTTAATCTTCTCTTAGGTATCATATGATACTAACTATAAGTAGAATATGTATTTCAATTTTTTGAAATGAAAATATCCAGGATTATATCGTTTGCTTTGCTAAGTGGGTTGATCTTAATTTCTTGTTATGATCAGCCCACAGATTCACCGGTTGGGAATAAACCACCGAATACCGGAGTTTTTTTATATCCCGACAGCTCAATAAGTCCACAGCCAAGCCGGCTTAGAGTTCATTGGTGGGGCGATGATCCTGATGGAATCATTGTTGGGTTTTATTTCTCATGGGATAACATTAACTGGAGCTTTACTTCAGCTAATGACAGCTTATTCGCTCTTCAGATAGGTGCAGTAGATACAACTTATGTGTTTTATGTTTCAGCCGTTGATGACGGAGGCAATGGTGTTTATGATTCAGAAATAATTCAGAATGGAATAAACTATGGTCCGGAACCATTCATCGATAAAAATAATAATCAAAGATTTGATGAATCTATTGAGGATTTTTTTGATATCGGCTTGATAGATCCAACACCGGCAAGCAATATCTTTCCACTGAAGAATACTGCTCCTCAAATACAATGGAGCGAGTCAAGCTTTTTACCAGACACTTCATATCCGGTTATGTCATTTGGATGGGAAGCTTCAGATCTTGATGGTGATCAGACAATTCAGAAAATAAAAATATCATTGAATGATACTTCTTCTTCAAATATAATTGAGCTTGACGGAAGTGTGAGACGAATTACACTTAGAACTAAAGATTACAATCTCACAAATCCTCTTACTGAAATATTAATTGAGGGCTCTGAAACAAACATTAATCCGGAAAAACTATCCGGTATAAGATTGAATGATAATAACAGGATTTATGTTGAAGCTGTCGATATCTCCGGAGCCACTTCAGGTTATATAACTTTACCCGATTCCGGGAAAAGTTGGTATGTGAAAAAACCTAAAGGAAAATTGCTAATCGTCGATGATTACCGTTCAAATGACGACGCACAAAGTTTTTATGCTGCAATGATGGATTCGCTTGGTGTCAATCAATTGTTTGATGTTTGGGACATAAGGAATCAAGCCCCACCTTACATTGGAATAACTTTTTTACAAACAATTAAATTGTTTTCGCATCTCCTCTGGTATTCTGACAATAGCCCTTCGCTGGATCTTGCAGTGTCATCTGTTCAAAAATATCTGGATTCGGGAGGTAAAATTGCTTTTTCTATGCAATTTCCTCAGAGCATCGATCTAAATAATCTTGGGAGTTTTCTCCCGATCAGCCAGGATAGTCTTGATCAAAAAACTTCTATTTTGCCTGGAATTTCAGTCCGAGCCGATAGTACTGATCCATCCTATCCACCGCTGGTTACAATACAAAGTCTTTTCAGAGTTAAATCTTTTTATGTAAATGAACTAGCCGGAATACCTATATATTATTTCCCGAATAAGGAATTGAAAGGTTTCATTGGATTTTTTAATAGTACCAAAACTTTATTCTTTTTCGGACTGCCACTTAATAAATGTAATGGGGGAGAGGCTAATGTTAAAGATCTTTTAACCAAAGTTTTGTTGGATGATTTTGGATTGACTCCATGAAGATAAAAATTATTTTGGCGATAGTATTTATTTCTTTACAAACTTTTGCTCAGAGCACGGGGTCGCTCACCGGTAAGGTAGTTGATGACAAAACAAATGATCCATTACCGGGCGTTAATGTGATCTTAAAAGGAACTTATTATGGTGCAGCAACAGATTTCAACGGAAGTTTTAGAATAAATTCTATTTCACCGGGGACATATACTGTTGAACTTTCGCTTATTGGGTATAAAACAACCCAGGTTACCGGAACATTAATTGAATCCGGCAGAACAAAAAATCTGGATATCAGATTGGAAGAAACTGTATTAACACTTGAGCAGGATGTTGTGATTATCGGAGAAAAACCTTTGCTTGATGTTGAAGAGACACAAAGCAAAAAAACTATCTCTAAAGATGACATAGAAATTGCAGTTGTCGAAAATATTCAGGATGTAGTAACCCAGCAGGCTGGAGTAATTAAATCTGATAATTCAATTCATATCAGGGGAGGCAGATCCTATGAGAATGCATTTCTTCTGGATGGAGTTTCGGTTCAGGATCCTTTAGCAGGAACTGGATTTGGATTACAATTGAGTGCTAACGCAATTGAAGAAGTTGAGGTTATAACCGGAGGATTTAATGCCGAATTTGGTCAGGCAACTTCCGGAGTTGTTAATGTAAGAACCAGAGAGGGTGGTTCAAAATATAACGGATATTTATCCTACAAACGGGATAATTTTGGTGAGAGGTCTTCGTATCATGTTTTTAATATTGATGTCATCGAGGCAAACTTCAGCGGACCAGAACCCTTTACAACCTTTCTGCTTCCTGCATTAGGAATTAAAATTCCAGGCGAAATTACTTTCTTCGGTAGTTTCTATTCAGGATTAAGCGATGGAATTACTCAAGGTTACTTTAAACCAACAGCCAAACAATTAAACTCTTCTACTTTTGGAAATACTAGGTTTGCCCCCCGGGCTGAAAACAGCTGGTTCTGGCTTGGAAAATTGACTTATAAATATTCTCCAACTCTTAAGTTTTCTTATTCATTTAATCAGTCAGTTAATATTAATCAGAACTCACAGTCTTTACAGTCAAACCTGGAATATGTTGAACCGAGTCCCGGGTATCAGTATGAATTTCAGAATATTTTAGATCAGGCAAATACTTTTACTCACAACAACACCTATCATAGTATCAGTATAACTCATACTCTTAGTACAAAAACTTTTTATGAATTTAAAGTAAATCATTTCTACACAAACCTGCGGGCAGATGCAAACGGACGAAAGTGGAATGAATATACTGAACCTAAAGACATTCCAAATTTCCCTGTTGAATATTACAACGTCAATCAGGATACTATCGGAGTAATTCCCGGTGATGGTTTCTGGGACGTGGGTAATCCATTTACCTGGCGGGATCATTTTGTTCGTGAAATTTCTTTTCGCGGCGACTTAACAAGCTTCTTTGATGAAAAAAATAAATTCAAGTCCGGATTTAATTTTCAGTTCCAGGAAATGCAGGTGATTGATATTTATAAACCCTGGGTTGGTGAGTTAGGTTTGAATAACGATATCTATAAAGTTTATCCTGCTCTTGGCTCCTTGTATGCTCAGGATAATATTAATTTCAGCGGGATGATTCTTAATTTTGGTTTAAGATTAGACTTTTGGTTTCCCGGTAAATATGTTGATGATGCTGTAAATAATCCTGATGTAATTACTATTCCGGATCAAACACGGGAAAACTACAAGAATGACACTTTCGCATGGTTTGGTGGAAGAAGATGGAAAGCAAGGTTAAGTCCTCGTCTCGGAATTTCTCATCCTGTATCAGATAATCAAATCTTATTCTTTTCTTATGGGCACTTCAGCAAATGGCCAAAACCTCAATTTGTATATGCTAAGCTCGATCCATTAAATGCTCAATCATCTTTTCAAAAGTTTGGTAATCCAAATCTGAATCCGGAAACTACTGTTGCATATGAACTTGGACTAAAAACCCAATTCACTGAAGATGATGTATTAACTATCACCGCATACTATAAGGACATTTTTGATTATGTAAGCACAAGGACAGCGAGAATAGTTTCAGCAAGATTTGCTACACAAAGATTTATTACCTATGTAAATTCGGATTATGCCCGTTCCAGAGGTTTAGAACTAGAGTTTAAGAAAAGAATAGGAAAATGGTTCAACGGCACAGCCACATTCTCTTATGCAATTGTAACAGGAAAGAGCTCATCTGCAGATGAAGGGGTTCTTGTTTTACGCGGAGATCTTGACGAATCGATTAAAGAAGAATATGTTACATGGGATCGTCCCTTTACAGGTTCATTGTCTGCATCTTTCTACATTGAAAAAGGTAATCCGTTATTTGGAATTGCCGAAGGGTTTCTTGATGATATTAATTTCTATTTGAGATTCTTTTATCAATCTGGCAAAAGATACACTCCTGCAGTTTTCACAGGCAGTTATGATTCAAGAGGAAGACCAGAATATGAGTTCCTGAGAAGCGACAGAAACAGCAAAATCGGAGATGATTGGTTCTGGGTTGACCTGAATATTGAAAAATATTTCGCTGTTGGTGGAATCAAATTCTCCTTGTTTGCAGAAATAAATAATTTACTCGACACGAAAAATTCTGCAATAATAAATCCGGTGACCGGAAAAGCATATGAATTCGGAGACCCTACTCCATTAACATGGAATGATCCAAAATATCCTGATCTTCAGGCGCCTCTGGATCCATATCCCTATAATCCTGCAAGATATTTGACTCGCAGGAACATAAAGTTTGGTGTTAGCTTTAGATTTTAATTATGAAAAAAATAGTTTTACTTCTACTAATAGTTTTGCCGCTAACAGAAATCAAGCCCCAGCTTTTCCCGGTGCTTGGAGGTCAGCGTGCTGGTATTTCAACTGCTCAATTTCTGAAAATTGGTGTCGGAGGCAGAGCATCTGCATTGGGAGATGCATTTGTTGCAATTGCGAATGATGCATCAGCTCTTTACTGGAATCCTGCGGGGCTTGTTCAGTTTGATGAAAATCAAATTATGTTTTCGCATAATCAATGGATTGTTGATATAAATCATGATTTTCTTGGTGCCATATATCATCTCGATGGTACAAATAGTTTTGGAATCGCTTTAACTTATCTTGGTATGAAAGATATGCCGGTTACCACGGAGTTCGCACCTTTCGGAACAGGTGAATATTTCGGATTTAATGATCTTGCAGTTGCAGTTACTTACTCGAGAAAGATGACGGAACAATTTAGTTTTGGTGGTACAATACGTTTTATTGAAGAAACTTTAGATAAGCTTAAGATGCGCGGTTTAATGATTGATCTTGGAACTTATTATTGGACAGGATTAGGAACAACAAGATTTGCAGTTACAGTTTCGAACTTCGGAAATCAGCTGGCTCCGGACGGTGAAGTTGTATTAGTTGGAAAACGCAAAATTTCTGGCTGGCAGTCATTTTCTCCACCGACAATTTTCCGAATCGGATTTGCATTTGAACCATATCAGGATGATGAACACGTGCTAACCACCTCTGTTCAATTAAATCATCCGAATGATAACAGCGAAAACGTTGCAGCAGGGGTTGAATACACCTGGGACAAAATGATTTTTTTGCGCGGTGGTTACAAACTTAATGTAGAAGAACAGAATTATTCCTTTGGTGTTGGTTTCAAAGCACCTTTAAGCATTGCTCAATTCACTTTGGATTATGCTTTTTCTAATTTTTCAAGATTAGGTTCAGCTCACAGGTTTTCAATTATTTTGGGTTTATAAAAAATGAAGTTAGTCTTCTATTTAATTATATTATTTTCAATAATTGTCATTTCGGGATGTCAGGATAAATTTGACATAAATCAATTTAATGATGTAAGTACAGATGGCAATTTGAGTGGTGACACAGTTTATGTTCAGATTTCTCCTGTTTGGAGCGGATTCAATAAACCTCAGGATATATTGGTGGGCAAAGAACCATTTCTTTACGTGGCCGATACTGAGAATGACAGAATTGTTATGCTCAATCTCGACGGGAAGATTCTTGGAACTAAATCAATTAAAAGACCTGTAGCAATTGCACAGGATTACAAATTAAATTTAATTGTCTGTGCACAATTCGATACAATAGTAAATTCTGAAACAAAAACATTCAGTGCGGTTTATAAAATTGATTTGGTTTCAGCGGGTCATCAGATTCAAAATGCCCCGGTAAAAAGACTGCTACCTAGAGCAGTAGATTTCAATAGTCCCCTTCGTGAATACACCGCAGTTGGAGCCTTTTTTGATAATTCATTTTATGTCGGAAGAAAAGGTCCTAATAATTCAAGCATATTTGATCCTGACAATTCAATTTTGATTTTTCATCCAAAGAAATGGTACTCTGGTCAAGAAGGCGATACCTTGATTGGCCGGGTACCAAACATTGATCCTCTCAGTTCAGGATTGGTTTCTGCAAATCAAATAAGCTCGCTTACTACTTTCAACAAACGTAACATAGATATGATCATTACTTTAACGGGAAATAACAGCTTCAAAGCACAATGGTTAACCTATTTTGTAAGCCCGATTGATGAAAGATATATCAGTGAATTTTCACCTTATGATGGAACAGAATTCGCAAGACCAAACCGCTTTGACAGGCCTGAAGGAAGCGCTCTCGATGAAGCGGGCAATATTTATATTGCTGACGCAGGTAAAGACAGCATTTTTAAATTTAATCCTTTTGGAGATGAGCTTCAGTCATTCGGTGGTTCGAAAATATTTAATCAGCCTTATGCTGTAGCTGTTTTTGATAAAACACTTTATGTCGCAGATACGGGGAATGACAGAATATTAAGATTTATACTTTCAACAGATTTGAGATAAAAATGTTAAAATACTTTTCTTTCTTTGTTCTATTTAACTTCATCACTCTTGCTCAAACTCCAGTTCCGATTTCAACTATAAAACAGAATGATGCTAATGGTTCACCTGTTAACATTGGACAGATTTTTACGGTATCGGGAGTGGTTACTTCATCAAATCAGTTCGGAAACAATGGCCCGGGATCAATTCAGGATGAAACTGCAGGACTCTCAATTTATGGAAGTGCATTTGCGAACGCTGTTCAGATTGGTGATTCTGTTACGGTTACAGGTAAGCTTGATCAATTCAACGGATTATGCCAGATTAATTTTAATCTCGGAGGCGGTTCTGTTCAGATTAATACATCCGGCAATCAGATAAATCCTGAAATTGTGACAATTCAACAAATTAAAAATCAATCTTGGAATTCTTTTGAAGAATATGAAGGAAAATTAATCAGGATCAACAACGTTACAATCTCCGGCAGCGGAAATTTTTCAGGCGGTACAAACTATACCATTTCAGACGCTTCAGGTTCTTTGAGTAGCGGTCTTCGCATTGATAATGATGTTCTGACTATTATTGGTACGCCAATTCCTTCAGGACAAGTTGATTTAATTGGTATACTTGGTCAATATGATCCTTCACCACCATACAGCACCGGTTATCAAATTCTCCCAAGATTTATCCAGGACATTGTTGATGATGGTTCTCCGGTTATTATTAATCCTGTTTTTGCTGCAAATATTACAACTACTTCATTCACTGTATATTTTAGTACTGTAAGGAATGGTAACAGCCAGGTTAAGTATGGATTAACTCCATCCCTGGAAATTGACTCCGTCATTGTAGATGAGGATACAACTCAACATGCAGTTGAGGTAACCGGATTACAGCCCTCTACACTATATTACTTTAAAGCTTATTCCACAAATGCACAGGGCACAAGTTCCAGCAACCTTCTTTCTGTATCTACAGCATCATCGGATACCACAACTGGTAAAATTAATATCTATTTTAATTTTTCAGTTGATACCTCGGTAGCTATTCCGGGAAATAATGCCAGAGGCAACATTAATTTCGAACAGAAACTGATAAGCAGAATTAATGCAGCAAATTATTCAATTGATTTAGCATTATACAGTTTTGCCGATGTTCAGAACGTTGCTAATGCACTTGTTGTGGCAAAAAACCGTGGTGTTAAAGTCAGGGTGGTTTATGAAGATCGCACAAATCAAAACAGCTTCCAAACATTGGTTAATGCGGGAATTCCATTTATTAAAAGAACCGCATCGGTAAGTGGAATTATGCATAACAAGTTCTTCATATTTGATGCAAGAGACAGCATATCTATAAATGACTGGGTTTGGACCGGCTCTTGGAATGTAACTGCAACTGAAAACGGTTGGGAAAATAATGTGATTGAAATAAACGATCCGGCTTTAGCCAACGCTTATAAAATTGAATTTGAAGAAATGTGGGGAAGTAACACTGACACACCAAATCCATCAAATGCTCGTTTTGGAAATCAGAAACTCGATAATACTCCTCATTCATTCAGCATTGGTGGAAGAGATGTAAATCTTTATTTCAGTCCCTCAGATCTGACTACGGCAAGAATAATCAACACAATAGGCACAGCTAATCACAGCATCTACTTGGCTCTTTATGTGATTACCAGAGGAGATATAAAAGATGCAATAGTAAATAGGTTTAATGCAGGTGTAAATGATATCAGGGGCATAGTTGATCAGGTCAATTCACAGGGAACTGAATTTTATAATTTACAAACAGTTGCTGAAATGCTTCAAAATGTAGGAAACACCCTTCATCATAAATATGCTATAATTGATGCTTCCTATCCGGAAAGTTTTCCTTTAATAATTACAGGATCTCATAACTGGTCAACTTCTGCTGAAGCCGAAAACGATGAAAACTGTATCATTGTTAAGGATTTGTTGATAGCCAATCAATACTTACAGGAGTTTAAGAAAAGGTATAATGAAAGCGGAGGCACAGGAACATTTATAGTTCCAACTTCATCGCTTGAAGAGAGATTTCAGATTAATGATATGTCGATGATTTTGTATCAGAATTATCCTAATCCTTTTAACCCCATTACTACAATAAAAGTTGAATTGCCTGCAACTTCAGAAATTGAATTGAATCTTTTTGATGTTTTGGGAAATAAAGTTAAAACCTTGTTTAAAGGAGTTGCACCACAGGGCATTCTTTCTGTCGATTTAACTGCAGATGATCTTGCAAGTGGAGTCTATTTCTACACATTATATTCAGCAAATAGAAGCATCACTAAAAAAATGGTATTATTGCGATAGTGGAATTTTTAAGCTACGATATTTTGGAAAAAAAGTAGTTTGTTAATAAATTTTGCAACTAATTTTTAAAAGGCTATTTAAATGAGTGAATTAAAAGGTAAAATTGTTCAGATAATCGGACCGGTTGTAGATATCGAATTTGAAGGTGGAAATCTGCCGAAAATTTACAATGCTGTAAGAATTCCCAGAACTACTTTCGAAGGTAAACAGGAAGATCTTATTTTAGAAGTTCAACAACACCTTGGTGAAGATAGAATTAGAACAGTTGCTATGGATTCCACTGATGGTCTGGTTAGAGGAATGGATGCCTTTGATACAGGTAAGCCTATTTCTGTTCCCGTTGGACCAGAAACATTAGGCAGATTAATCAATGTAACTGGCAAACCTATCGATGGATTAGGCGAGATAAAAACAGATAAATCTTATCCGATTCATCGTTCTACACCTTTGTTTAAAAACCTTTCAACAAAAAAAGAAATGTTTGAAACCGGAATAAAGGTAATCGATTTGATTGAACCCTATACTAAGGGAGGCAAAACGGGGCTTTTTGGCGGAGCAGGTGTTGGTAAAACAGTTATTATTCAGGAATTGATTAATAATATTGCAACACAGCACGGAGGTTATTCCGTTTTTTCCGGAGTCGGTGAAAGAACAAGAGAAGGCAATGATCTGTGGCTCGAAATGAAAGAATCCGGTGTTCTTAGTAAAACCTCATTAGTTTTTGGACAAATGAATGAGCCTCCTGGTGCCAGATTGAGAGTTGCATTAACAGGACTCTCGATTGCAGAGTATTTCAGGGATGAAGAAGAAAGAGATGTTCTATTATTCATTGATAATATTTTCAGATTTACTCAAGCAGGTTCAGAAGTAAGTGCATTGTTAGGAAGAATGCCATCAGCTGTTGGTTATCAGCCAAACCTTGCCTCTGAAATGGGTGCGCTTCAGGAAAGAATTACTTCAACTGAGAAAGGCTCAATCACGTCTGTTCAAGCTATTTATGTTCCCGCTGATGATCTCACAGATCCTGCACCAGCAGCTGCATTCGCTCATCTTGATGCAACCACTGTTTTAAGCCGTCAGATTTCAGAGCTGGGCATTTATCCTGCTGTAGATCCACTTGATAGCACATCTAGAATTCTTGAACCCGGTGTAATAGGACACGAGCATTATGATGTTGCCAAAAGATGCAAAGAAATTCTCCAACACTACAAGGATTTACAGGATATTATAAATATCCTTGGAATGGATGAACTTTCAGATGAGGATAAAACAATCGTAAGAAGAGCCAGAAGGATCCAAAGATTTTTAAGCCAACCTTTTCATGTTGCTGAGCAATTCACTGGTGTTAAAGGAAAGTATGTTAAGCTTGAAGATACTATCAGAGGATTTAAAGGAATAATTGATGGTAAATATGATGATTTACCAGAAAGCGCGTTCCTTTATGTTGGAACGATTGAAGAAGCTGTTGAAAAAGCTAAAGCTATGAAATAAAAATGGACAAGACTCTGAACCTAGAAATAATAACTCCGGCAAAAATTATTTATTCAGGCGAAGTGTTATCCTTAACAGTTCCGGGTGTTGATGGCAGTTTTCAGGTTTTGCACAATCACGCTCCCATCATTAGTACATTTGAAATAGGACTGATAAAATTGGAAACCGCTGATGGTAAAAAATTGTACTTTTCAACTTCCGGCGGAACAGTTGAAGTTCTTGAAAACAAAATTCTCGTTCTCGCTGATTCTCTAGAACAGGTAGATCAGATCGACATTAAACGCGCGCAGGATGCTTATAACAGAGCAAAAGGCAGACTCAGTGAAAAAAACAATCCTGATATTGATGTATCAAGAGCTGAAGCAGCTTTGGCAAGAGCGATGAATAGAATCAATCTGGCAAACAAGTATGCCGGAATAAAAACAGGAGATTAGAAATCAATTAATGTAACCATCGCCAAGTAGCAGCTTTTTAAAGTCCGATTCTTTTAAATTTTCTCTAATAATTCTCTCAAGATATTCCAAAACAAATTGTAGTCTTTCATTCTCACCTTCCAGCGAAAGCAAAACTTGTTTTTGAATTAGATCCATTCCGATTTTTTCTGCAACTTTAAATGAGAGATACTTTGTTTTATCATAACTTTCCCAGAAAGCTCTACTTAAATTTATACCGGACATTTCAATAAGAATCTCAAAATTACTCTTTACGTTTAATTTAATCTTTTCATTAATTTCCCTCGTAGCTTCTTTAATTTCGGTACAGTCAGCTACAAGATAACCTACCTCAGAATTATCGATAGCATTTATTTTTATTCTGCTTGCTCCGCTGACTATTATTTCCATTTCACCATTTTCGTACTTTTTAAGAACTTTCGAAACTTTTACAATCGTTCCAATAACTGAAATTTTGTCATTGATGACTGATGAAATGATGAAGCCGCTATTATTTTTTAAGCATTCGCCGATTAAGATTTTATAACGTTCTTCGAATATATATAAAGGATATTTGGATTCAGGAAAAATTACTAATTCAAGCGGGAATAATGGGATGCGGTTATACATTGAAAGTCATTTTTTGGGGAAAGGCAGACAATAGTCTGTCTTCCCCATAAAGATTATTTATTTAGCTTTTGAAAATAATTCAGAAGCATAATCCCAGTTAACAACATTCCACCAGTTTTCAATGTATTCTGGTCTTCTGTTTTGGTATTTTAAATAATATGCATGCTCCCAAACGTCAAGGCCCAAAACAGGTGAACCTTTTACCTCAGCGATATCCATAAGTGGGTTATCCTGGTTTGGAGTAGATGCAACAACCAGCTTTCCTTCTGAAGCGATCAGCCAGGCCCAACCGGATCCAAATCTGGTAGCAGCTGCATTGTTGAATAGCTTTTTGAAATCATCAAAAGAGCCGAATGTTGAGTTTATTGCGTCTGCTAAAGCACCTGACGGATTACCACCGCCTCCTTTTTTCATTAGTTTCCAGAATAACGAATGGTTGTAATGACCACCTCCATTGTTTCTGACTGCAACAGGGTATTTTGAGACTGAACTCATTAGTTCTTCCAAAGTTTTATTCTCCATCTCTGTTCCAGCTATTGCATTGTTAAGATTGTTAACATATGCAGCGTGGTGCTTGGTGTGATGTATTTCCATAGTCATTTTATCAATGTATGGTTCAAGAGCATCGTATGAGTAAGGTAACTGTGGTAGTTCAAATTTTGACATTTTGCTATTACTCCAATTTGATAATGTAATTATATTGTACTTATTTGTTAAAGCTTGTGCATAGGCTACCGTTGGAATGGCTGCCGCTGAAAAAATAAATTTTCTTCTATTCATATTCAGCCATTTGAATTTAAATTAAACGCCAAAGGAATCTCCACATCCACAGGTCTTTTTTGCATTTGGATTATTAAAAATAAATCCTCTTCCATTTAATCCATCGGTAAAATCAAGTTCAGTTCCTGAGAGATAAAATAAGCTTTTACCGTCGACAAAAAGTTTCATTCCATCCTGTTCAATTATTGTATCACCCTCGCGTCGATTTTCATCGAATCCCAAAGTATAAGTGAAGCCTGAACAACCTCCGCCTTTAACACCAACTCTAAGCCCAAAACCTTCAGGAATTTTGTTCTCATTCATTATTCTTTTTATTTCATTTATTGCTTTCTCAGTGATAATGATTTCATTTTCAAGATTTATATTTGACATATTTTTTTACCTCAATTTATTGCTTTGCTAAAAGGATCACCTGGAGTAACTGTTGTGAATTCGGGGTAATTGATTTTCCAGGTGTTTGAATTAATAGGAAATAGTATTCTCTCGCCTTCAAGAAAGTATATAAGTTCTTTAGAAATTTTTTCTGCTTCAGAATAATTAACAGAAATTTCCTTCATTTCAAGGTATCTTCTTAGTCCGAACTGAAAATCTCTGAAAAAGAAGTTTGAATTATGAAACAGAGGATACCTGGATTTAAGAAATGCAAGAAATCCCTGATAATCTTTTTTTAAGGATCCAATAATATTTTGTTTATCGAGTTTCATTATAATTACCTTTAATTGAGTTCGGATGAATGGAAAACTCTTAAATTTTTTACTTTTTCTGTTACTTCATTTATTACAAAATCAATTTCCTCTTGAGTATTAAATCTTCCAATACCAAATCTTACCGAGGATTTTGCTTCTTGATCACTTAAGCCGATTGCCTTCAATACGTGACTGGACTTACCGCTTCCAGAAGAGCAGGCTGACCCGGTTGACAAAGCTATTTTTTTCATTGAACTTATTAACACATCAGCATGAATTCCTTCGAATCTTAGACTTAAAGTATTAAATAATCCATAATCAATACTTCCGTTCACATAAACATCGTCAAGGTTAGAGATAATTCCTTTATAAAGTCTTTCTTTCAAAGCCGCAATTTTTGGTCTCTCCATACCTGATTTTTCTGAACTAATTTGAACTGCTTTACCAAAACCAACAATTGCAGGTACATTCAAAGTTCCGGAACGTAAGGAATTCTCCTGTCCTCCTCCGTAAATAATTGGTGTTAATTTAGTTGATGGAATTCGTTTTTTGATGTAAAGAGCACCGATTCCCTTAGGACCGTAGGATTTATGAGCAGAAAATGACACTAAGTCGGCATTATTTTCCTTAACATTAAAATTCATTTTGCCAATTGCCTGCGCTGCATCGATGTGAAATAATACATCTTTTTCTTTGCAAATCTTCCCAATTTCTTGAATTGGTTGAATAGTCGCAATTTCATTGTTGACAGCCATTACAGAAACAAGGATCGTTTCTTTTTTAATTAGTTGTACAATTTTCTCCGGGTATATTCTGCCAAATTTGTCAACATCAGCAAAAGAAATTTCATATCCATATTTTTCCAGTGCCTTCAAAGATTCTAATACAGCAGGGTGTTCTATAGTACTGGTTATAATATGTTTGCCCTTGAATAAATTGGAGCCTGCGATTCCGAAGTGAGCAAGATTAATGGATTCAGTTGTCCCGCTGGTAAAATAAATTTCTTCTGGTGAAGCACCAATATATTCAGCAATTTGTTTTCGGGAAAACTCAACTGCTCTTTCGGCTTCAAGGCCAAATGAATGACTTTTGCTGGATGCGTTTCCAAATTTATCTAACAAATAAGGCTTCATAGTTTCAAAAACTTCAGGATCGAGTTGAGTTGTAGAATTATTATCCAGGTAAATTGGAAACTTTAACATTGATTAAATACTTGCAATCGATGTTTTTGAAAACAAGTTATCAATTTCTAACTGAACCTTTAACAAGGGCTCTTTTATCTGGCAGCAATTTTCGTGGGTGCAGGTCTTTAAAGTAATGTCCTCGTTGAAACAATCAGCTATTTTATAAGATTTCTCGACAGATTTTATTACATCAAGAATACTGATTTCTTCGGCATTTCTTGATAGCGAATATCCACCCTTGATTCCCTGAATTGAGTTAAGAATTTTACTCTTACATAATTGTTGTAAAATTTTAGCCATCAAATCAAATGATAGTGAATATTTATCAGAGATTTCCTTTGTTGTTGAAATATTCCCATTACCTTTTTGCGAGATATATTTCACTGCCATTATTGCGTATTCAGATTTCTTTGATAGTTTCAACATAAAATAAGACTATTTTTGTCCTAAATATAACAATTATTGATTAAATAAAAACGAGGCTAACCTTAAAAACCAAGAATCCCTATGGAGTTCTTGGCTAAATCAACAAGGGGGGTGAAATAGACCCCGAGGATAAGTATGGGTGCTAAAAGAAGTAAAAGTATAAGCGAATTAAAAAGTGAAATACGGATTGGTTCAACTTCCTGAGATGGTCTTTCAAGAAACATATTTTTAAGAACACGGATGTAGTAATATAGTGAAACAACGCTATTCAGAAGTGCTATAACTGCAACTACAATCATTTTTGAATCAACCAATGCAATGAAAATATAAAGCTTGGCAATAAAACCTGCTGTTGGAGGTAAACCCGTTAAAGACACTAAAAAAATTGCAAGGCTTATTCCGAGAAATGGCATTGAATAGCCAATTCCGCGATAATCATCAAGATCTTCACTTCCGATTTTATCTGCAATCAGCATTACTATGAAGAAAGCACCGAGATTCATAAAAGCATAAATGCCGAAATAAATCAACATAGCACTTATTCCCTGGTCAGATAAAACAGTCAGGCCTAACAAAATGTATCCTGCGTGAGCAATGCTGGAATATGCAAGCATTCTCTTCAAATTGTTCTGCCAGAGAGCGGCAAAATTTCCCAGCGTCATAGAAAGAACCGAAAGCAATACGAGAATACTCTTCCAATCGATTGAGGATAATAATGTCCAGTAACCTGAAGGATCAAGCTGAAGGATGTAGGTTGTTTTAATAAATCTGATCAGTACTGCAAATCCGGCAGCTTTGCTGGCTACTGAAAGGAAAGCGGTGATGGTGATGGGAGAGCCTTCATATACATCAGGAGTCCAGAAATGAAATGGTGCTGCAGAAATTTTGAATCCCATACCGACAATGATCAGCAAAGCGCTCAAAATTATTGTTAATTGATTAACCGGAAAAGAATGAATAATTGAGTTTATAAGGTAAATATTTGTTGTTCCGGTAATTCCATAAAGTATCGAAATTCCGAAAAGCATTGTCCCGGATGCGGCAGAGCCGTAAATAACGTATTTTAATGAAGCTTCACTATTGCGTATAGATGATTTTGTAAAACCGGCAAGAACATAAGAAGAAAGTGAAAGCAATTCCATTGAGAGATAAAGAAAAATAAGATCGGTAGCTGAAGCAAGGAACATCATTCCTAGTATCATTCCCATTATTAAAGAATAATATTCCCCAAGCCTATCCACTGAAGCGGCCAATTCTTTTGAAGAAATTGAAAAAAGAACTACAAACAACGAGGAGACAATGACAACAAGTTTGAAAAATGAACCAAACTTATCTATAGAAACTAGTCCGAAGGAAGTCTGGCTTGCGAAAGCAAAAGAAGTGTTAGAGTATTGATTTATAAGAAATATTAAACAAACTGTTAACCCGGCAATACTAATCAGAGGAAGCAGGATTTTGTATTTCGGAAAAATCAAATCAGATAAAACAATAAGGACTAAAGTGATCGAGATGATTACTTCAGGAAGAATTAACGATATGCTGGAATAAATGCTGTTTAAGTCCACAGTCTTCTTACGATTATTTATTTATTATTTTAATGAAATGAAAAAGCTTTGGGATTCATGTACAAATTTCACAAGACTATTCACTGACGAATTCATAATATCAAGCATAGCAGAAGGATAAACACCAAGATAAATTATTATAACGCTTAGCGGAATAAACATAAGATATTCTCTTAATGTTAAATCTGTCAAAGAATTCCATTTTTCCTTCAAAGTTCCCAGATAAACTCTTTGTAAAGTCCAGAGCATATAGCCCGCGCCTAAGAGAATTCCCAGGGTTGATATAATTGTCAAAGTTCGAATAGATTCTAATCCGAACGCACCCAGAAAAACAAATGCTTCGGAAATGAAACCGCTCAGTCCCGGAAGCCCGATTGCAGCAAAAAATGCCAGAGTAACAAAACCGGTATAAACAGGCATCTGATTTGCCAATCCACCAAATGCATCGAGATCACGAATGTGAGCCCTATCGTAAATTACTCCAACAATCAAGAACAGCATAGCTGTAATTGTACCATGATTAAACATCTGCAAAACTGCTCCGGAGACTCCCATTGTATTAAGGGAAGCCATTCCAAGAAGGACAAATCCCATGTGAGACACTGATGAGTAAGCGATCAGCTTCTTGAAATCTTTTTGAGCCATAGCACACAAAGCACCATAAATAATGTTGATCATACCAAAAAGGGCGATATACCAAATGAGCTGATTAGTGATTTCAGGAAACATTGGATAATTAATTCGGAGTATTCCATAAGTACCCATTTTTAATAAAACACCTGCAAGAATAACGCTTATGGGAGTTGGTGCTTCTACGTGTGCATCCGGAAGCCAGGTATGAAAAGGAAACATAGGAATCTTAATTGCAAACCCCGCAAATAAAGCAAAAAAGGCAATTAATCTAAGATTTGCCGGATTCAATGGTGATAAAATTCCTGTGCTCGTGTAATTCGCCGAATCCATCATTGATAGCATATTAAAAGTAAATACTTTTTCACCGCCTTCGATCGTTTCCATCGATGAAAAGTAAAGGCCTATCATAACAAGTAAAATAAAAACGCTTCCAAGCAAAGTGTATAGGAAGAACTTAATAGCTGCATATTCTCTTCTTGGTCCTCCCCAGATTCCAATCAGGAAGTACATTGGAAGAAGCATTAGTTCCCAGAAAATATAGAACAAGAAGAAATCCAGTGCAACGAACACTCCCATCATTCCTGTATCAAGCAATAAGTATAGAGCAAAATAACCCTTAATCGAGCGATCAATGTTCCAGGAAGATATTGCAGCTATGAAGCAAATTATTGAAGTCAGCAGGACCATTGGCATACTCAAACCATCGACTCCCAGGAAATAATCAATTTTGATTTTACCAATCCATGAAAATCCCGAAATCTCAATCCACCTGAATTTTTCAACGAATTGAAATGAATTTGGATCATTTATTCCGCCGAAGGAATAATTAAAATAATAAAGCAAAAAACCGGAGAAGATGACCTGAAGACCTGTTATTAAAAGAGTTAAACTTTTAATAACAACCGTTTGGTTTTTTGGCAGGAAGAGAATAATTAACATTCCTGCAATCGGCAGAAAAGTGATAAACGAGAGAATTGGAAATTGTTCCATCTATTTACCTGATACTTTCAAAAACTAAAATGATTTGAACAAAAACAAAATAATTACTATAGAAAAAATCACCAGGATGATATACGTCTGTACTTTTCCTGTCTGGAAACCCCTGAAAATGATTCCAATTAATCCACTTAGATAAGCCATAAAGTTTACCAGCCCATCAACAACAATATTGTCAAACCTGCCGCTGAATTTAGATGCACCTTTTGTAAACGTTGCTGATCCATCAACCACCCCGTCAATTATCTTTAAATCAAACCAGCCTAATAACCTGCTAAGTCCAATTGTCCCTTTCACAAAAGTAGCGTGGTATAGTTCATCAAAATACCATTTATTTAATGAGAGATTATAAAGAGGTTTAATTTTTTGTGATATCTTATCAGGATCAATTTTCTTCCATTGATAAACTGCAAAAGCAAAAAGAATTCCGATGATAGCTACAACCTCAGAAAGAATCACAGCAATCGAGTGTGCATTATGAAATGATTCAGTATAAATTGAAGAATAAATAACTTCAGAATTCATATGCGATTCATTCTGATTGCCATTCTGTGCATCAGGTACCATAAATTCATATCTTGACTCTAAAGGAGTACTCAACTGCGGTTGCTTAATCCATTTTGAAATAACCCAGCCTTGATCTGCATTAAATGGATTTGGAGTATACCATATAAAAAATGATAAAACTGAAAGCAGCACTAAAGGCATCACCATAATGAAAGGTGACTCGTGAGCATGTTCGAACTTATGATGATCTCTTGGCTCACCGTGGAATGTGAGAATTACTAATCTGAACATATAAAATGCTGTAAGCATTGCGACTAAAAATCCAACAATTGCGAAAAACCAATTCCCGGTCAACGAACCGAAAGCATATGTTCCGGCAAGAATTCCATCTTTACTCAGAAAACCGGATGTAAGTGGTATTCCGGAAATGGCAATTGAAGAAATCAAAAATGTATAGTAAGTAATAGGAAGCTTCTTTCTTAATCCGCCCATTCTGGTTATATCTTGTTCATGATGCATAGCATGAATTACAGAACCCGAGCCAAGGAATAAACAAGCTTTAAAGAATGCATGAGTTATTAAATGAAAGAAGGCGAATTTATATGCTCCTATTCCCAGAGCCATAATCATATAACCAAGCTGGCTGACTGTTGAATATGCAAGAACTTTTTTAATATCAGTTTGTGTTAATGCAATTGTTGCCGGAATAAATGCGGATAGAGCACCAATAACAGCTATAACCAGCAGTGCATCACCGGTTAGAATAGGGAAGACCCTTATTACCAGGTATACACCTGCTGCAACCATTGTAGCTGCGTGTATCAGAGCACTTACCGGTGTGGGACCTTCCATTGCATCAGGAAGCCAAACGTGTAAAGGAAACTGAGCAGATTTTCCGATCGCACCGCAAAAGATCAACAAGCCAGTTATTGTAAGCCAGAAATCGCTGTTGAAAGGAAGCACACCTTGTGAAATTTGACTGAAAATAACATCGAATGAAAAAGTTTTATATGTCAGAAAAAGCATTAACAATCCTGAAAACATCCCGATATCACCAATACGATTTACAATAAAAGCTTTTTTGCCCGCATCGGATGCCGATTTCTTTTCATACCAGAATCCAATTAAAAGATATGAAGATAATCCAACTAATTCCCAGAAAATATACATCATCAGAATGTTATGAGTCACAACGATTCCATTCATTGAAAATGTAAATATTCCTAAATAGGCAAAGTATCGGTTATATCTTTTATCACCGGCCATATATGCAATTGAAAAAAGATGAACCAGCATACTTATGATTGCGACAACCAGAAGCATTAATACAGAAACGTTGTCGAGTAAAATACCGAGATGAATATTTATACTTCCCAGAATAGGTGTAACGCCAAGATTAATCCATTCCAACTCACCGATAATGTCTTTATCATTAAATCCTGATAACTTCATATAAGCAAGAATAGAAGCAGCTATAAAGGAAAAGACGATCACTATGTTTTCAAAAATATATGCGATTTTAATTTTCTTACCGAGAAATAATGTAACAACAAAACCGATAAACGGCAGGAATAAAACTGTAAGCGCAAGATTTATTAAAAATGTTTCTGTCATAATTTTTTATTCTCTCAGAGTATCGATTTCGTCTATGTTAACCCGATTAAAAGTCTTGTAAAGGTTCAATACAATTGCAAGAGCGATTGCTGCCTCTGCTGCTGCAAGAATAATTACAAACAAAGCCATTGCCTGTCCATTCAATCCGAAATTACCAAATTTTGAAAATGCCACGAAGTTTATATTAGCTGAATTGAGAACCAATTCAACTCCCATTAAAACCATAATTGCATTTTTACGGGTTACAATTCCAAAAATTCCCAGTGAAAAAAGGACTGTGCTGATAACTAAAAAATGATTTAAACCTACGTGCATTTTATTTACCTTCTTGCCATAGAAGCTGCTCCGATAAGCGCTACCAATAAAAGCACTCCGAGCAATTCAAAAATCAATAAATAATCATTTACTAAAAGAGCACCTAATGCTTTTGTCGTCTCCTGGTAAACAGGTTGACCACCAGTTCTCCATTCAGTGTTAAATAAAGCTGATGCCAGTATTCCTGCAAATAATCCCACACCAATTGTTGCAGGCAAAATTTGCAGGCTGCCGGTTTTTATATCAACATTGGTGATTTTATTTGTAAGCATCACACCAAAGATTAGCAGAATCAGAATTCCACCTACATAAACAATCAACTGAACAATAGCAACAAAGTCAGCTCCGAGAAGTACATAGATGCCTGCAATTCCGAATAAAGTAAAAAGAAGGAAGAAAGCTGAATAAATGATGTTTCTGCTGGTTACAACAAAAAAACCTGAAATTAAAGTAACCGATGCAAACAAATAGAAAATTAAATCATAAAGTGTCATTTATTCTCTTCCGGTTTATCAGTCTTTACTGGATTTGAAGCGCCTGCAGTTTTTTCGGCAACTTCTTTTTTCTTTGCCTCAGCTTCTGCTGCTTTTTTTAGTTCAAACTCTTCAAAATTCTTTTTCTTTTGGATTCTTTCTTCAGGAGATAATGTTACAAAATCATAAACCAGATCTTTTCGTTCGAACTCAGAAAATTCGTATACATCAGTCATATAAATACATTCTGTCGGACAGGGAAAAACACAAAGCTGACAATAGCAGCATTTTGCAATATCAATGTTGAAAGTTGTTACCCAGAGAGCTTTCTTTTTTCCGTTGGATGTTTTGCCAAGGTCTTCGCCCGGTAATCCTTTTACAGTTTCAATTTCAATGCAGTTTACCGGACAAGCACGGGCACACTGATCACAGCCAATGCAGTCATCAATATTAACATAAAGCCTGTTTCGCTCTCTTTCAGGAAGCTGCAAGCGAACATCTGGATACTGAATGGTTACCGAGGGCTTGAAAAGATGAGTAAAAGTTACTCTCATTCCGATAGCAATCGTGCTTAAAGCTGTCCACACATTATTAAAATATTGCTTCACCATTTTAGAGTACCGTTATTAAACCAACAAGAAGAAGATTAACGAAAGCAAATGGAATCAAATACTTCCAGCAAGCAGTCATCAACTGATCAACCCTTAGCCTGGGAAGTGTCCATCGCAGCCACATTTGAACAAACACGAAAAACAATCCTTTCGAAGCGAACCAGAAAAATTGCTCAACAGGAACAAGCCACGGCAAACCCAGAGTATTTCCCAGGTAACCGAAAGGAGATTGATAGCCTCCGAAAAATAATGCTGAAACTATCGCAGATACAGCAAACATATTTGCATATTCAGCCATAAAAAACATTGCGAATTTCATTCCCGAGTACTCAGTATGATAACCGGAGACAAGTTCAGACTCTGCTTCAGGAATATCAAATGGAGTTCTGTTTACTTCTGCAAGTGAACTAATGTAAACAATAATAAAACCTATAATCATAAAAGGAATCAAAACGAATTTTTGCCAGCTAAATTCAGCTCCGCCGAAAATATTCCAATTCCAGAAAAATGATGTTTGCATTTCACTTAAAACTGAAAGATTCATTGTTCCGGTTACCATTACTACAGTTAAAACAACAAGAATGGTTGGTATTTCATAACTGATGATCTGAGCAGCAGCACGCATTGCGCCGAGCAGTGAGTATTTGTTGTTTGATGCCCAGCCAGCCATCAATATTCCTGCGACAACCAAGCTCGAAACAGCGATGATATAGAAAATTCCCAGATCAATATTTGCGCCGATATAAACACTTGAGAATGGGATTGCTGCAAAGGCGGCATAGCTTCCTGCAAAGGCAAGAACTGGTGCTATATTAAATAATTTTTTATCTGCGGCTGACGCTACTATATCTTCTTTCTGGAGCAGTTTGATGATATCAGCTATTGTTTGAAGCCAGCCGTGCCATCCCGTTCTCATCGGACCGAGTCTATCCTGCATATGCGCTGATACTTTTCTCTCAAGCCATACTGCAAAAAGTGCAAAAGGAAGAAGGAATATTAGTGGAAATGTGCTGACAATAAATGAAGTTATGATGGAATTAGATGTGAGGTTGTAAAAAAAATCGTAAATCATCTGTCAACTTCTCCCAAAACTATGTCAATGCTTCCGAGAATTGCAACCACATCTGCAACCATATGACCTCGGCAAAGTTCATCCATCACCTGAAGGTTTACGAAAGAGGGGGCTCTGACTTTCAATCTATAGGGATTCAATCCGCCATTACTAACAAGCAAATAACCAAGTTCACCGCGTGGATTTTCAACACGGGTATAAATTTGACCTACGGGTGGTTTAATTCTTTTAGGAATTGCGGAAGTAACATCACCATCAGGAATTTGTGCAATTGCTTGCTCAATAATCTTTACACTTTCTTCCATTTCAAGAACTCGAACATAATATCTGTCCCAACAATCACCTACTGTTCCCATCAAACCTTTACCAACGGGAATTTCAAAATCGAATTTGTCGTAAATCGAATAAGGATCATCTCTTCTCAAATCCCATTTAAATCCGCTGCCTCTTAAAGATGGACCTGTTACACCAAAATTAATTGCAGTTTCGAGGGGAAGAATTCCAACATTGGCGCAACGATCAACGAAAATTTTATTAAAAGTCAGCAAGTCATTTATTTCTTTAATCTTAGGCTTAAAGTAATCAATAAATTCTTTGGTTAATCTCAGAAAATCAGGATGCAAATCGTGTGATAGTCCACCAATCCAGATATAATTATAAAGCAGCCGTGCCCCGCAGGTAATTTCAAAAAGATGAAGAATTTTTTCACGGTCTCTGAAGCAGAACAGGAAAGGAGTAAATGCACCAATATCAGCTCCATAAGTGCCGATGGCAACCAGGTGTGAGGCTATTCTCTGAAGTTCTCCCATTATAACCCGTATGTATTCAACTCTGGGAGGAAGTTCTATTCCCATTAGTCTTTCAACAGTAACTGCATAGCCGAACTCATTATACATTGATGCCAGGTAATCCATTCTGTCAGTGTAAGGCACAACCTGAGGGTAGGTCATTGCTTCAGCATGTTTTTCGAAACATCTGTGCAAATAACCAATATGTGGGGTAACTTTTGTAATAATTTCTCCGTCAAGCTGAAGCTCAAGTCTCAACACTCCGTGTGTTGAAGGGTGTTGAGGCCCCATATTGAGAACCATTTCTTCTGTCTTTAGTGCCATATCAGTAAGGTACTTTCATTCCCTGATAGAATTCAGGATTTTCATAATCTTTTCTAAGTGGATAACCAGCTTCCCAATCATAAGGCAATAATATTCTTCGGAGATCGGGATGATTTATAAATACGATTCCAAACATATCATAAGCTTCACGTTCATGCCAATTGGCAGAGTTCCAAATGTTAATTACAGAATTAACCCTGGGATTATCGCGTGAGACGGAAACCTTTAATGTAATTTTGTGTCTGTATTTTGAAGATTCAATATTATAGTGAACGCTGAAAGTGCCACCGGAATAAACTGAATTTCCGTTTTCATCAGTTGTTTTCTGACCGTTGAAGTCATCCACACCGGAAAGATTCATTAAATTATCAAATAAAAGTTCTTCAGAATTAGCCAAGTAATGGCATATTTCATCTATTTTGAGAGGATCGCAAATTAAAACAGGGTCGACTGGCTGATCAGTTTTCAATTCAAATTTTAGATCTTTGAATTGATTCGTTAATAGTTCAAGAATTTCTTGTGGATTTTTCATACCGCACTTTTTACTAACGATTCATTTCTGATTTTTTCCTGCAATTTGAGCAGCCCTTCAAGAAGAGCTTCGGGTCTTGGAGGGCAACCGGGAACGTAAACATCAACCGGGATTATGCGGTCAACTCCTTTAAGAACATGATAACCGTGTTCCCAATAAGGACCGCCGCAGTTTGCACAACTTCCCATTGAAATAACGTATTTAGGATCGGGCATTTGTTCATAAAGTCTTTTTATTCTGATGGCCATTTTAAATGTTACTGTTCCGGAAATAATGATTACATCAGATTGCCTTGGGGAAGGCCGGGGGATAACTCCAAATCTATCAAAGTCATAGTGAGATGCAGAAGTGGCCATCATTTCGATTGCGCAGCAAGCCAGACCAAATCCAACCTGCCATAATGAGGAAAGCCTTGCCCAGTTCATAAGATCTTCAACTTTTGTTATTACAATATTTCCATCTTCGAACTGTGTATCAAGTAAACTCATAAGCTGTTCGGTTTTTAATTATCAATTATTTCAGGTTGAGCAGATAACTCTTTAATTTCAGATTTTCGAAGAACAGGAGGAACAACTTTTGGTCTTACCCACTCGAGATCTCCTTTTCCCCATTCATATACCATTCCCAGTCCAAGCAGAGCAAGAAAAATTAATCCGACCATAAAACCAGCCATTCCATAATCCTGATAAACTAATGCCCAGGGTATCAACATTACGACTTCAACGTCAAAAATCAGAAATATTAGTGCAACTACATAAAATCTGATATTAAATTTTATCCAAGGTGAGCCTTCTGGATTTTCACCGCATTCATAAGTTGTTAATTTTTCGTGCGTGGGTCTTTCAGGACGAATTAGTTTTGCTACAAATATTGCTACGACTACAAAAAGAACTGCAATTAAAATGAAGACGAAGGTTTTTCCGAATTCTGTTAGCATTAAGTAAAAAATTTGTTGTTGAAAATTAACATTACACTTTTCTAATGTCAAGAATATCAGAGTAACATATTGAAATAGTCATAAGCCAGCAATCATTTCCAATATATATGCCAAACAACAATAATCAGGATTCAATAAATAATAATTCATTAATTTTTGTTTTGAATTTGTTACTTATCAAAGTTAGGAATGGTCAGGTTGATAATTCTAATATAAGAGAATTGGCCGGTAGGATAGTGCCTGTTGAGTTTAAATTGATTATAACTACTAATAAAGGTATATTTTCAGACAAAATTAGAAAGACTTTCATGCGCTCTTCACAGGCAATTATCAATTTATCAAACCTTATATATAATTACCGTGGCATAAGGAAGAAAGTTGGAAAAGCCGGGATAATGGCAGTTGTTAAAGCTAATGCTTATGGTCATGGTGTTGATGAAGTAGTTAACTCGCTTAATTCATTGGGAAAAGAAAAACCGGAATATTTTGGAGTTGCAACCGTTGATGAAGGAATAGAAGTAAGATCATTAAAAGTAAAACAGCCAATTTTAGTTTTTGATCCGGTTGAAAGTGAAAATGCAATTAGTTATTTCATTTTTAGTTTAATGCCTGCTGTATTCACAAAAGAACATTTAAAAGTTCTTGCAGCAGCTAAAAAAATGCTTAATTCAGTTTTGCCAATAAAAGTTCATGTGAAAGTTGATACGGGAATGAACCGGCTTGGTGTTAATTTCAACGAGGCATTTGACTTTATAAAAATGCTCAATGAAGACAGCAGATTTAAAGTTGATGGGGTATTTACTCATTTTGCTTCTGCAGATGAACGAAATAAAAAATTCGCTTATCTTCAGTTAAAGAGATTTAATGACCTGATTGGTAAACTCAAATCCGCAAAAATTAAGTATGGTCTTGCCCATACAGCAAACAGCGGTGCAATCATGGATTTACCCGGATCATATTATGACATGGTGAGACCCGGGTGTTCACTTTATGGCTATTATCCCTCGCTTGAAACCAGCGAATCTGTTCCCCTTAAGCAGGTTATGACAATTACTTCAGTTGTTCATTCTATAAAAGAAATTAG
>JACAFA010000259.1 GCA_013388525.1 Ignavibacteriaceae bacterium
AATCTTGAGAGAAGAGAGTTGGTTCAGAGAAAAAGAGGTGAAAAAGACAAACGTCAATTTATTATTCATCTTACATCAAAAGGAAAGAATAAAATTCTCGAAACACTCCCTCATATATCTAAATCAATCAAAAAACATTTTGAAATATTGAGCAAAGAAGAGAAAAAGGAATTACAGCGTTTGTGTAAAATTGTGGGAATGCAAAAAAGGTAAAGATATAAAAAGTTAGAGATGACATCTTTTTCACCTCTCCCTTAATCCCTCTCCTTGTCAAGGAGAGGGAAATAGGGTGAGGTCATTTAGCACTATTTTATTAGTAGCATCTTCTTTGTTTTCTGAAAATTGTTTGCTGTGATTGTATAGAAATAAATTCCGCTTGCCATACTTCCCGCATCAAAGGTTACTGTGTATGTTCCTGCCTGCTTTTCTTCATTGACGAGTGCTGCTACTTCTTTACCCAATATGTCATAAACTTGCAGCGTGACCAATCCATTTTCTTTAACTGAATATTTTATCTGTGTTATCGGATTAAACGGATTTGGATAGTTGTCATAAAGTTTATTCTCTTTAGGAATTAAATTCTCTTCGCCTGTTCCAGCTAATTTGTTAAATGCAGAAGTTGTATCTGTTTCGTATCTGCCAACCGACTTTAATATATATTCTCTTTTTTCCGCCGGTATAATGCCTTTCTGAAATTCAAAATTGATCATATCCCCCGGCAAGATTTCCGCATAACTCTGATCTATTCCTGTCAGTAAGTTTTTAACATCACCTGATTGCTGGTGTGTTGCGCTCAATAAACTAAGAGTGTTTACCCTTGCTGTTTTCAAGTTTCTTACAATTGTAAGATAATTTAAAGTCAGTTCCTGGTTTATTGTTATTTCAATGTTTCCCGGAGGCAAGTTTCTTAACTTCTTGGCTATAATACTTTTATTTGGTCTGAAGAAGAAGGTCAAATCACCCAATTTTGGATTTTCCCCTTCGATATCTTCTGTATTAGCTAAACTTAGAGTAATTGATTCCTGATCTTTAATTGGATCAGTGCCACCTAACACAAGGTCACCATCACCATCATTCTCTGGTGCTTGTATGTTTCTTTGAATAGTTATAATATCTCCTTCATTGAGATCAATATCGAGTGTATCCATTGAAGACAGAATTTCTGTAATATCAGTGGTTCCGTTTAGCAGAACAGTAAAGGGTGCGGTATTGTTCTTATAATTTATAACTTCGCCTTCATCATTCACAGCAACAAGCTCATCGCTTTTAATTTTGGCTTCGATAAGTTCAACATAGTCCAGCCAGGTGTGCTCTGTCTGTGGTTCGTGTATGCGCAGATTTATTTTATTGCCAACAGGCGTAATAGGATTTTGCAGCAAATAATAATCTGTTACATCAACACCAGGATTGCTCAGTGATGTAATAAGCATTGGATTGTCATTAGTCATTTCTCCTCCAACATTGAAGGCAAGTGTTGGGCAGCTTGGACAGCTATTAACAAGTTCTACAATATAATTTTTAGTGTCAGAACCTACACCATTAATTGTTGCGGTGCATTGAATTACTGCATCTGTAACGTCATCAGGGCTTAACATACCAGTATAGTTGTAAGCAACGTAACATGGGTTACCAGTTGTATTTAATATTTCAAAGCTTGCCGGACCATCTATCTTTGTCCAGGTATAAGTAGGTGTAGGATTTCCTTGTGAAAGATATGCTCTAACACTGCCGCTACCACCTTTACAAATTGGATTTGGACTTTGAACAAAGTGATCTATAACAGGAGGAATTGGAGGAATACCGAGGGTTATAAATTCTCTGTTTAGCGCCGTGTTAGGATCAAATGGAGCCCATAAATTAATTTGACCACAGGGTGGGTAGCAAGTTTTTATAAAATAAAACACGGTTTTAAATCGCACTGAACTACTAGTTGTCTCTTTGAATAACCAGCGAGTTGCATTATTCGGACTTGCCCAGGAATATCCATAAGGTGCTGTATACCAAGCCTGAGGTGTACTTATGAAATTACCTCTAGTTACATCAATATAATATCTATCGACTGTGTAAGCACCTGCTGCAAGAACACCTGGAATGGGTCCAGATGTAAAAGTCATATTAAAATTGCTGTCATAAAAATTTAAGGGGGCAGTGTCGATTGTATAATAATAATTAGGATTTGCCAACGAATATGACTTTGAAACTGCTTTCACAGTATTTATTCTTCCGTGCCCGTAATAATAATCAAATCCTGTCGCTCCTTTATCGTCTGCGTTTTGTTGAAGTACATCTCTGATTTGAGATGGAGTTAAACTGGAATTTACTGAAAGCATTAAAGCAACTGTTCCCGAAACAAAAGGTGCGGCCATGGAAGTGCCTGCAAGATAACCATAAGTTCTACCGACACCGGAAGATTCTAGTACGAATGAGTAATTTGGAGTAGTTGAAAATATATCGTTTGAGTCAAAACTATCTCCATAACCGCCTGGGGCTACAACGTTTATTTGAGGACCATAATCAGAGTATGATGACCGAACATCGTTTTGGTCTATGGCACCTACAGCAATAACGTTACTATATGAAGTAGAGTATGCTGCTGGATACCTAATACTAGGATCATTGTTTCCTGTTGAAGCTATAATAGCTACTCCGTAAGTATTAGCATATTCAACAGCGGCTTGCAGGTTTGAAGTTGGAGAACCTCCACCACCACTAAAGTTTATAGCAACTCTTTTACTTGGATTGTTGCGCTTATAATCAACAGCATATTTTACACCATTATAAAATGTTAAATCTGTACCATTTCCTGATGAGTTAAAAACCTGAATAATCATTAGCTTACAATTCCATGCAGTACCAGCAACACCAGTACTATTATTTGTTTCTGCCGCAACAATTCCTGCTACATGTGTACCATGTCCCCTACGATCTCTCACACCTTCTTGATATTCAGGAGTACCTGGCAGATCAACATAGTCGGGGCCAAGGATTATTTTATTGGGATCGTCTAAATCTGGATGAGAAAGTGATCCATTTAACATTGGTATACCTGTATCTAAAATTGCAATTATGACATCGGAACCGCCTGTTGACAAATCCCAAACCTCTGTTGCATCAATATCTGAATCATAAATTCCCGCAGGGGGAGATTGGCTAATATTGTGTAACCCCCATTGGTAACGGTATGTTGCAGGACTTGTTCCTTTAAAATATGGATCATTTGGTTCGGTTTGATGTGCAGATAATATTTGATTGGGTTCTGCGTATTGAACTTCATTACTTCTCTTTAACATTTTGATGATTGGAATAATATCTGTTCCCTGGGATAGTTCAATTAGTCCCCAACCTAATTCATCAAAGTCTTGTTTTACCAATGCATTCAAATTTAAAAGAGCATCACTTATACTTTCTTTTTGAAACCCTTCTCTTAATTTGATAGCAATTTCTCCATCTACATAACTTATTGTTTTTCCTTCAAATGTTCCGGCAATAATTCTTTTACCTGCGAACATTTCTTGAGCATTTATTGGAACATTAAGAAGAAAAAATGAAATAATAATAACATATACGGTTAAAAAAGAATTTGTTTTCATTGTTAATATCTCCCTTCAATTATATATTTTTGTATAAGATTTTTTAGAAATAAAACAGCCCGTGCAGGACAGAAAAAACCCTTGCAATGAGAACGTCGCAATTCTTTTGTATAGGTTACTGCCTCGCGGGCTTTGATTATCTGGTGGCGGTCTTTCTTCCAACATAATTTTTTCTATTCTAACTTTATTTTGTACATTCCACTATAGGAGCCAAGAAATAAATATCTTCCATCTTTGGTGATATAAATATCTGAATATGATGAAATAATAATATTTGATGTATTAAATTTTTCCCAAACCTCATTACTCTGTTTTTTTACAAATACTCCGGTGTTACTATTTGAAAAAGCTAAACTAAATAAATCAGTATTTACCGGATTTGTAATTATCTTTACTCCGCTAACTGAATCTCCCAATCCTTCATTAAATGAGTGCCAAGAATTACCACCATCCAAGCTCCTCTTAAAGCCGAGTAATTGACCTATAGCTGTGTATATTGTTTGCGATGAGTTATGATCAATAGTAATACTGTTTATTAACCCGTCAGTATCATTGCTAACTATCCATGTATAGCCAGCATTTGTACTTTTTAAAATTAAACATCTCCACGCAGTACCTGCATAGATTTTATTACTATTATTAGGGTCAATTGCCAAACTGATTACTCCATCTCTTAAACCAGGTGTTTCATCTTCATTGCGGTAAAGATTTATCCATGATGTACCGTTGTCTGTACTTTTATAAAGAGTCCCTCCAAAAAACCCACCTGTTCCGGCATATATTATTTTTGGATTAATAGGATCTATTGCAATTTGAGAAACTCTAGTTTCCCAGTCTAATGCGATTCCATTACTTATATCCTTCCAGGTGTTTCCCCCATCAGTGCTTTTTAAGATTGGATGCGGTATTGCATAAACGATATTGGAATTTTTCGGGTCAAAGACCACTTGACTTACAGATTGTGAATGACCGACGCCTTCAAATAAAACTTGCCAGGTTTTTCCACAATCAATACTTCTGTATAACCTGCCGGGGATACCGGCACTAAAGTCTTTTTCAGTACCAGCGAAAATTATATTCGGCTTTTGAGGGTGGACAGCAATGGCAGTAACGGTTTCATTTTCAAGACCTAAAAATTTCCAAACTCCAATGCTATCGTTATCTCCACAATCGTATCCGGGCGGATAAACAATTGTTTCATCGCAGCTTAAAAGGTATAAAAACAGGAGGGCAATAATTGCAGCAGAAAACCATTTACTTACTTGAAAGGAAATCTCGTGAGATTTACTCACCACCACATTTAATGATCGAAAGAGCATCCCATTTCTCAACTTTTGATAAAATTAATATATCAAATATTATTCCTATTCATTATATAAGAAAACGAATGGAATAAAAAGTCAGAAGGTAAAATGTTCTTAATAGTGGTAGAAACTTTTTCTAAGAAGTGAAATTTGTTACGTCGTTTTTAATTCTTTATTGCCAACTATTTATCAGCCAAATAAATCTTGTAAAAATTAATTCAACGCATTTCACTATCACATTTTTGCAGAACGATTTTCATATAAGAAAAAGGAATTGCAGCGTCTGTGTAAAATTGTTGGACTTCAAATTAGGAATTAGCTTAAGAATTAGCTCTCAATTTATACTCCTCAAAAATCCTCGGTAGTATTTCCCCCGCCTTGCCAAAGTAAGAATAATTCACCGATGAGGATATTTCCGTTTCTTCAATATTTACTTCAATAATTGTTGCACCACTGGCTTTAGCAGT
Source organism: Ignavibacteriaceae bacterium (assembly GCA_013388525.1). The sequence continues at coordinate 5,362 of JACAFA010000259.1, forward strand.
GTAAACCAATCCAGCCGCTGGATAAACAACGGCAGAAGTTCCAACAACAAAGAAAACATCTGCTTTCATTGCTGCAAGTTCACCTCCCCGAAACTGATCCTCGGGAAGGAATTCACCAAACCAAACTACACCGGGACGAATCAGACCGCCACAATCACATTTGGGAACACCATTTGAAAAATCAAGTACTTCATTAAAATCTTTTTTGCAGTTAACACAATAATTTTTTTCGATGTTTCCGTGAAGCTCGAATATTTTTTTACTGCCTGCTCTGCGGTGAAGGTTATCAACATTCTGGGTTACAACGGTTACATCCTCGAAGTGGTTTTGCATTTCTGCAATTGTGAGGTGTGCTGCATTCGGTTTTGCCTCGTGAACAATTTTTCTTCTGTAATTATACCACTCCCAAACGAGTTCAGGATTTCTCATAAAGGCATCAAAGTTTGCCAGCTCTTCTGGTTTGAACTTATTCCACAATCCTTCTTTGCCCCTGAATGTTGGTATTCCGCTCTCGGCTGAGATGCCTGCACCGGTAAAGAAAACTATTGACTCTGCTTTTGTCAGAGCATCAATCAGACTTTTATCTATCTGAATCACTCAAGCTCTTTATTTACTTCCTTTAAAAGCTGTTTTGCTTCTTTCAAATACTCATCATCATCTTCTAAAACAACGGGAGCTTTTTCAACAAGAAGAAGATTTTCCTTTGCAGGTTCATATTCACCTTCTTCAATGTATGCTTTTGCAAGTTCAAGGTAAAACATTCTCATATTTGGTCTCAGCTTAACAGCATTTTGAAGTTCTCGTATTGCAACCTCCATATCACCCCATCCCAATCCAAGCGGTAATCTTATCAAATAAGATTTTTCACAAACTTTTGCATGCGTTCTTCCCAGCACATAATGCGAAAGTGCCTGGACATAGTTTCCACCATTGTTTAGTTGAATCGCTCTTTCACTATCTGATTTAACATCATCAACAGTTCCGATTGCAGAAAAGACACCTTGAAATAAAGCAATTCTTCCGTTGACGATTGCTCTTCTTAAATAAGTAACAGATTGATCCGGTGCAAGTTTAACAGCACTGTCAGCATATACAAATGATTCTTTATACTTATTAAACTTTGCATCCCTTTGCTGATCATTTCCTTCTGGCATTTTATTAGCTATATCCACTATCGCTCTGCTAATTCTCCAGAGTATCTCCCAGTTTGCCGGGGAGAGTTTGTCAGCTTTCTGATAAGCTTCCAAAGATTTTTGATGATTGAATTCAGTGTTGTATTTATCACCTTCCTGAATCAATTGTTCAACCGTCTGCGAAAAAAGTACATCGTTAATTATCACAGAAAAAAGAAGCATTAGAAAAAGTATAAATGTTCTCATATTTCTCCTTTGATTAATCAAATAAAGAA
>JACAFA010000238.1 GCA_013388525.1 Ignavibacteriaceae bacterium
CAAGAGATTTTGGATATGTGTGATTTTTCGATTGAGATTCCACAGTTTGGAATAAAGCAATCATTAAATGTTGCGGTTGCATATGGGGTGACGATTTTTAAGTTAAGAGAAATATTTGATTTGTAATTTGTTGTTTATTTGAGCTTTGTATTTTAAAATTTCCACTACGCTGAAGCTGTAAAAAACTCTTCACCGTTATCTTTTGTGTGAATCATCAGCAAGTTTGCACGCACCATTTTTACAAGCGTTCGTGATGCTCTTCTTTCTGAAATGTTAACAAGATTGCTTAGTTCTTTTACTGAAATTCTTTCATACTTTGCGAGGTACTCAAAAACCATTTTCTCAGTCTGACCTATCTGGTATTTTTTTAAAGCAAGATTAGCTGAGTTAGCACGAAGTATTCTCACCATCTCTTTGCTTGCAGTAACACTTTTGTCATTCACACGAACAAGAACGACTGCTTTGTTAATATCAAATTCGTTTTCATAATCCTGAAGGCGATGCGGTTTGTTATCAGATTCAGGAATGCTTGCAACCACAACTTCTTTCCCGTATAACTCTATAAAATCTATAGAATAATTTAGAGGTGGTTCACAGAAATTCTCGGCAGCATCTTTAATCATTTCAGATTCTGATTTTTCACTATCTACCCCAACAACTTCTTTGTCATCATCCACTCCAAAGATCATATAACCGCCTTTTGTGTTGGCAAAAGCAATCATCTCTCTGGCAATTTTTTCGGGAGTTGTAAAATGTCTTTTAAATTCACATTGAATATTCTCCCCTTCTTCAATCAATTCTAAAAGATGTCGACGGTTCATAGTTCAATTCTAAAGATATCTGAGCAAAGTGTTTCGTTTTTTAAGATAAAAGAAAAAAGTAAAAAGATTAAAACAATTTTAAAAAACTTTTTCCTTTGATCTTTCTTCTATCTTCGTTTTCGTGGATTCCAAACAGGTTCTTTACTTTCGGGCGGCTTTTTTAACTCAAAAAGTTCCTGATCACTTTTTTCAGCAGGTGTAAGTTCATCTTCTAAAGTAACCTGAACTGTATCCTGTGGACCAACTTTAATTTCTCCTGAAACTAAACTATCCTCACCTGTTGAATCTAACGAAGCTAATGCATTCAGGGAATCAAGTAATGCTGATTCCTGTTTCCTTTTTTCCTGCTTGTAAAGCGTAACTTTAGGAGCAATCACCCGAACATATTCCGATGCCGGATATTTTGCAATGAGTGTATCATAAGATTCAACAGCCGCCGGATAATCCTTTAAATTATTTTCCTCTATCCAGCCTGATGCATACAATGCCTTAGGTGCAAAAGCAGATTTTGGATAAAGCTGTGGAATTTCTTTAAACTTATCTATTGCAGAATAGTAATCACCTGCATTTAAATATTCTTCAGCCTTTTTATATTCCTCGCTTGCAGGATCATAATTCAAATCAATATACGGCTTATTCAGTTTTGCAGCAGCAGCATTAACAACACTTTCATTTTTATAATTATCATAAATAATATTGAAAAGACTATCAGCACTTTTCTGATTATCTACAGTAAGATAATAACTCCCCATTGCAAACATTGAGGTCGCATAGTAAGCATTATCCTTATATTCCGTCAGGTTGCTGTAATAATATTTGTAAGCCGAGTCAGGCATATTAAATTCTGACAGAAATAAATTTCCGAGCTCAAGCTGGTTTTTTGCAAGAAGAGTTTTAAGTGAATCCTCAGTTATTTTAGGTCGTTTTGGCGGATTGTTTTTAAACTTTAGTGTATCCGGTAATGAAGCAACTAACTGATTTGACAAAGCTTCTTTATCCCGTTTCTTCTGCTCAATTTTTTGTTGACCCATCGGATCGAAAGTTCTATTGGTAAGCATACTATCAAATCGTGCAACAATCATTGAATCCTGAGGATGAGGATTTCTTACCCTGGCAAAAATAGAATCTCTTGTTAAAGTTTTCAGAGAATCTTTTAATTGGTTAACAAGTAGATTAGCAACAGTAACTGAATCCTGATAATAACCCGTTGTGTCTTCTCCGATTAAATCTCCAAGTCCTGACCAGATTTCCTGCAGCTCTTTTACATTTGCAATTTCTGCAGCAATAGCTAAAGAATCCTGAACATACTGTACTGAATCTTCTTTAAACTCTTCAGGGTACTGAAGATAGAATAGCTGCTTACCATATTTGTTTAAATCTTTTTTAAGTAAAACGTATCTGCTGAAAAGTCTGTTTTTATCCTTTGCCAAAGTCAGATATTCTTTTGGAAGAGATGCGGTAGAAGCTTTTTGATAATATACAGCAGCACTGTCAAGTTGTTTAAGTCCGTGTTCATAAACGGAACCAATTTCAAACTTAGCTGCGCCGGCGTTTGGTGTATTTTTATAAGTTGTATCAACAATAGCAAAAAGATCGAGTGCCTCTGCATATTCGCCAAGAGCAGCATGAGTAATTCCCATTTCAAGTTCAATGTCAGAATATTTGTCAGAATACTTATCCTCTGACCGCATATCAGAAAATATTGAAAGCGCTTCTTCTGCATTACCGGATTCTCTCAGAGCTCTGCCAAGTTTTATTCTTGCTGCTACTTCAAGATCATAACCGGGTGAATATTCAAAAACATTTTCATAGGCAATAACGGCATTCTCGATATCATCAATTTCCATATTAAGATTTCCGACTTCATACCATAATTCAGCATTTATTTCATCATTATCTGAAATACCAAGGAATTCATTCGCTATTTGTATTGCAGCAGGAATATCACCTATTGTTTTTTGATACACAATCTCTTCAATAAAAGCTTCTTCAAATATTTTTTCTTCGTCTTCATCAATAGCTACTTTTCTTACTTCTCTCAGAATAACTAATCCATCCGTAAAATTTCTTAATCTCATATCACACTTTCCTATCCAGAGCTTTGATTCAAGAGCAAATTCTCCTTCAGGATCGGATGCAAGCAGCTCTTTGAATTTTTGTTGGGACTTTAAATAGTTTTTCTGGTAGTAAAATGATTTTCCAAGCATCATAAGTGCATCATCAACGTAAGCTGAATTAGAACTGAATTGAAGAATTGCTGAACACTTTTCGATTAATTTTTGAACATCAGCATTAGCAGCAGGAGGAATAGTTGACGACTCAATAGAAAATAAATCTTTTTTCTGCTCTGTGATTTGCTTTTCTATTTTTTGAAAAAGTTCATTGGCATTGTAGTAAAGATTAAAATACGTAGTAAAATTTTCCCACACACTGCAACCGGTAAGAAAAATCAGCAATGAGAGCAAAAAGAAAATTCTATCTTTAAAAAGAATGGTGAACATGGCAATTGAAACTATTAAAGAATAAATAAAACAAAAAGGTAAAATAATTTACAATGCTTCTTTTCCAGATTCTCCTGTTCTGATTCTTACCACATCTTCAACATTATAAATAAATATTTTACCATCTCCGACCTGACCTGTTTTTGCAGTTTTTAAAATCGCATCAACAATTTTCTCTACTTTAGAATCTTCAATGACAACTTCAATTTTTATTTTAGGAACGAACTCAATCCTGTATTCGCTGCCGCGGTATGTTTCAGTGTGTCCTTTCTGCCGGCCATAACCTCTGACTTCCGAGATTGTTAATCCACGAATTCCAATTTCAACCAGCGCTTCTTTTACTTCTTCAAGTTTAAAGGGTCGGATTATAGCTTCTATCTTTTTCACACAGCCTCCTATCTGCCGTGACAATTTTTATATTTTTTCCCGCTGCCACAAGGACAGGGATCGTTTCTGCCAACTTTCTCCATAACTCTGACCGGTTGAAGTTTTCCTGCAACCTGCGGCGAGGCAGGTCTTTGCTGAAGACCTATATTGGTCGTGACTGCTTTGCTTTCAGTCAGTCTTGTTACGGGTTGTCTTCTTTGCTGCTGAACTTCTGCCGGTGCCTGAGGGAAAAATTTAAATGTAAACGAAACTACATCATTTCTTATTTGTTCGAGAAGAGATACAAATAGTTTAAAGGATTCTGCTTTGTATTCAATCAACGGATCTTTCTGCCCGTAAGCACGAAGTCCGATACCTTCCTTTAAATCATCCATTTCTCTGAGATGCTCTTTCCATTTCTGATCAATCACACTGAGCATTGCGTATCGTTCAAGTCTTGCCATCAGTTCTGAACCGAGCATTTCTTCTTTTCTTCTATAAAATTCTTTTGCTGCATTAAGAAGTTTTTCCTTTAAGCCATCTTTACCGAGTTTCTCAAAATCTTCGGGTTCAATTTTAACATCGACAAGAAGCTTCATCATCATTTCTTCTCTGATTTGCTCAGCTTCAACATTATCGAAATGCTCTTCAAGCAATTGATCAATGTATTCCTCAAGCAGATCAAAAATTTCACTCTTCAAACGGTCACCCTGCAAGGCACGATTTCGTTTTGTATAAATGACTTCTCTTTGAGAATTCATTGTGTTATCATACTCAAGCAGTCTTTTTCTTATCGAGAAATTATTCTCTTCAACTTTTTTCTGAGCTCTTTCAACTGAACGGCTTATCAAAGGATGCTGAATAACTTCGCCTTCCTTCAAACCCATTTTTTCCATTACAGAAGAAATGCGGTCCGAGCCAAATAATCTCATCAGATCATCTTCAAGAGAAAGAAAGAATTTAGTTGTACCGGGATCTCCCTGTCTTCCTGAACGACCGCGCAACTGACGATCAATTCTTCTTGATTCGTGTCTTTCGGTTCCAAGAATGTAAAGTCCTCCTCTTTCTCTGACACCTGCACCAAGTTTTATATCCGTTCCTCTTCCAGCCATATTGGTTGCAATAGTAACAGCACTGATTTCACCTGCGTGCGCAACAATTTCCGCTTCTCTCTGATGCTGCTTTGCATTTAATACGTTATGCTGAATTCCTTTTCGCTTTAACATTCTGCTGATTGTTTCTGACGCTTCAACTGAAGTTGTTCCAACCAGAACAGGTCTTCCTTCTTTTTTTAATTCATCAATTTTTTCGATGACTGCGTTATATTTTTCTCTCTTGGTTTTATAGATTGCATCATCCGTATCTTCACGAATGCAGGGTTTGTGAGTTGGAATTACCACTACTTCAAGATTGTAGATCTGAAAGAATTCGTTTTCTTCTGTTTCTGCTGTACCAGTCATACCGGCAAGCTTTTTGTACATCCTGAAATAATTCTGAAGTGTGATTGTAGCAAGTGTCTGTGAATCTCTCTGAACTTTTACATTCTCTTTAGCTTCAATTGCCTGATGAAGACCATCACTATATCTTCTTCCCGGTAAAATTCTTCCTGTGAATTCATCAACTATTGCAATCTTACCATCTTCAGTAACAACATACTCAACATCTTTATCAAATAAAGTGTACGCTTTAAGCAGTTGATGAAGAGTGTGTATTCTTTCGCTGGCTTCCGAGTAACGGGAGTAAAGTTTATCCTTCATCTGAATTTTTTCCTGATCGGTCAGATTCGGATCATTTTCAAACTTGCTTATTTCGGTTCCAAGGTCAGGCAAAACGAAATATTCTTTTTCCATTCCGCTTCCCTGAGCAAGTTCTTCGCGTCCTTTCTCTGTTAAGTCAATGCTGTTGTTTTTCTCATCAATAACAAAATACAATTCATCATCAATGATATGCATATTCTTTGCTTTTTCACGAAGATATTCCAGCTCAGTTTCCTGCATTAATTTTTTATAAGAAGCTTCACTTAAAATTTTTGCCAGTTTATTGCTTTTGGGTAATCCTCTGAAAGCTCTGAAAATTAAAACACCAGCTTCCGGAGTCGGACCGCTTTCTTCAAGAATTTTTTCTGCTTCCTGAAGCATATTGGCAACAAGATTCTTCTGCTTCCTGTAGAGCCGTTCAATTCGTGGTTTCATTTCATTAAACTTATGATCATCAACATCAACCGGACCGGATATAATAAGCGGTGTTCTTGCCTCATCAATAAGAACAGAATCTACTTCATCCACAATTACATAATTATGACCGCGCTGAACCTGTCCTGCTTTGTCAACTGCCATATTATCACGCAGGTAATCAAAACCAAATTCATTGTTAGTTCCGTAAGTAATATCACGGTTATACATTTCTTTTCTTTGCTCGGGATTCATCGTGTTGAGAATACATCCAACAGTTAATCCATGGAATTTATAAATCTCACCCATCCACTCGCTGTCACGTTGAGCAAGATAATCATTCACAGTTACAAGATGAACGCCTCTTCCGGTAAGTGCATTTAAATAAACAGGAAGAGTTGCAACAAGAGTTTTACCTTCACCGGTTGCCATCTCAGCAATTTTTCCCTGGTGAAGAACTATTCCGCCAATGAGCTGAACATCGTAAGGAACCATATCCCAGGTGATTTTATTGCCGACAACAGTCCAGCTTTTACCGACTAATCTTTCACAGGTTGATTTAACAACTGCGAAAGCTTCAGGTAGAATTTGACTAAGTATCTCTTCATATTCTTCATCAAGCTTTTCATTTAATTGATCGAGCTCATCATAAGCAGCGGTTCTGTCAAACTCCTCATCGCTCTGCAACTTCTGTTTTAATTCATCAATCTGCTTTCTTGTCTCAGCAGTATATTCACTTATTTTATCTTTGAATTCACGGGTTTTAGCACGGAGCTCATCATCGGTAAGCTTTTTTAATTTCTCATATTCCTGGTTTATTTCATCAACAACAGGCCATAGCAGCTTGAGATTCTTTTCGTGTTTATCCCCGAATATTTTCTTTACAATATTTAACATTCAGCGCATAACTCCTTTATAAAAGTGCGTTTAACATACTTATGTAAGTTTTGAAATGCAATTTAAGAAATTTTACTTAGAAAGGGCTGTGATGTTAATCTGTAGTGTCATTCCAGGCTTGACCCGGAATCTTAGTTTTAGGTTGTTGAAAATTCTTGTTGATTGTTTTTTGAAGATTGAGGAAGTTTGGGAGGACAAATTTAGATAGCAACATTTATTAAAAGACAATAATTCGATACTTAATGAAAAAATTAACATCATTTGAATTGCATTTAATTAAACGATACGGAAGAAAAGGTACCTCAAGTCGATAAAAGTTTGAAGCTGAATCTTTTGAATTCCGATTAAAAGAAATGCTAAAAAAAAGAACGAGGGTAATAAACCGTTGAAACGGTTGGATAATTTGCGTCTATTAGTAACCCACGACTTAAGTCGTGGGTTACTACGATTCCCACAAATCATTAACCGATTTATCGGTTTCATATAGACTAAATATGTTTTAAAATTCTTGTTGATTGTTTTTGGGAGATTGAGGAAGTTTGGACAGTAGGTGTAATTAAGAAATACAATAGATGATGGATATGCAGCTGGGTGCATACCTGTTCGCTATTGGTGGATCTATGTTCTTCAACTAATAAATCTGCGAAGTATAAGTAATAGTTTGGTTACCAATTCGGAATATTTTTATATGAATAAGACTTATTTAATAATTCTGTTATCAATAGTAGTTAATTTTACAGACATTTTTTCACAGAATGAAATTACTTCATCAACTCCTAATGATTCTAATAACACTGAGTATAAATTCGAATTAAGCTTAGAGCCTCAAGATGGATATTCTTTAATTTTAAATCTAAACGGTGCACCAAAAGAAGGCGTGAGTTTTACAAATTTCGAAATGGGTATTGCAAGAACTTTTATTTATGATGGACACGAAACAACTACAATCGATAGAACTTTAACTCTGGGAGTCATCAATCACAATAGTAACTTATTTTATTCGCTTGGATTTGGTTATAACTTTAGAAGTATTTTAGACTTGGGTTTATTTCTAAATTATAATAACAATTTTATTAATAGTAATGCTTTTACCCTGCGCCCACAAATTGGATTTATAATTTTGCCACCTATTGGCAGCGCCTATGCAGAATTTGCTTACAATATTAATTTCTTAAAAAATAATTTTGATATCTCTAATTATTTTGTTGTTGGATTTAGATATAATATCGGATTCTTAAAAAGTAAAATCGATAAAAACAATTCTAATTAAAAGTAACCTAACCAGCAGCCACTACTGCCCTCGTCTTAGAAATTTAGAAAATTATTAGATTTGAGAACTTATTGAGTTTGGAAATAGTTAGACTTTGTTGCAGTCATTAAATGAAAACTTGAAGGCAACACCTTCATTGTGGAATCAAATATAGATCGTCAAATCGTCCCGCTTTTCAAAGTAATACCTAAATAATCCCCAACTCCTTCAAAATATTGTAAGTAATCTCAATCCTTAAGCGAAAACCTTCATCAGGGTTTTTGCTTTCAAGATTTGAAACAAAGAAATAAACATCGTCGTCTTTCTCAACATAACCTACAAACCAGCCAATTTGATTTTCAAACCTAATTCCCCAGCCGGTTTTTACACGTAGTATGTAGTTATCCGTCTGCTCATAAACCATAATCTTTTTAAGTATATCAACGGAGCGCTGGGAAAAGCTTGTTTCATTCTTGTAAATCTTTTTCAGGAATTCTATTTGCTCATCGGGTGAAATTCTCAATTCGCCCTCCAGCCAGAAAAGATCTATCCCGCCGGAAATATCTTCATTGCCGTAATGATTATGCGTGATATATTCTTTCATATTTTCCTCACCAATTCGCCGGGCAAGTTCCTGGTAAAACCAGACTGCAGAAAACTTAAAAGCCTGTGCAAGATTCAAATCCTGGTTCCACATATCATAAAATCTTTTAACGCTGTCCCATTGAATGATTTCATACTCATCCTTGATAGCACCTGCCTCAATAGCAGCAAGAGAGTTAAAAATCTTAAACGTGGAAGCGGGAATAAATCTTTCAGCACATCTTTCGGGATTATATTTCAGGTATTCGTCTTTGTTCAGGTCATAAAGAATGAAGCATCCTTCGTGGTTGTATTCATCGAAGAATTTTTTGAAGTCGTTCCGTTCTTTGATTGTCTGACCTGATAAACTCAAGGCGATAAAGATAATTAGTGAAATAGTTTTGTATATCATTGCTTAATTTGATGATTGATGAATAAACTTTTAATTAAATGCAGTTTAATATTAGATTCATATTGTAAAAATCAAAATTATTGATGCTCAGGCAAAAAAAACTTTCAGACAATTTTATCAGCAGCTTAATCCAGTTAAGCAATGGAAGGATTTTACCAAAAGCCCTTGAAGATTTTTTTATCCTGATTGAAAAAGAGAGTCTAAAACATTACTTCACTACTACATCAGAATCAAATTTTCTAAGGATAATTAAGAGCTTCTACGATTTTACTTTTTTTGTCAATGAAAGCATCAAGTATCCACATCATATCGAAATATTATTATCAATTGCATCCAACAGCAATTATTTAAGCGATATACTCGTCATCAATCCTGAGTATTTCTATATGCTAACTGATTCATCAATTCTGGGATCGAAGCTGGATCAAAAATCTTTTTCAGAAGAAGTTGAAGATAGAATTTCACGCAGCAACTCACTCGATACAAAAACTCACGCACTGAATTCTTTGAAGAGACGAGAAATGCTCAGGATAGGTTTGAAAGATATTCTGCAAAAAGCTGATGTCGCAGATTTAACAAAAGAACTTTCGATACTTGCAAATACTTTAACCGAAAAATTGTTTGAAAGCTGTTATCGGTTCATCCTTAATAAATATAAGATTGAAAAGGTTAAACAGGAATATTGTATAATTTCACTTGGTAAACTTGGCGGTGATGAACTTAATTACAGTTCTGATATTGATATAATTATTTTTTATGATAAGGAAAGCAAATTTGGGGACAGATACTACAGCGAAATTCTATCTGAAACTATTCAACTCTTCCTTGAGAAATGTACTTCTTCAGAAGCCGGAAGTTTGTACAGAATTGATTTGCGTTTGAGACCTGATGGTAAAAGTTCTGCGGTATGCAGAAGTTTACAGGAATATCTTGATTACTACGAAAGTCGAGGAAGCGACTGGGAAAGACAAATGCTTATCAAAGCAGGATATCTTGGTGGAAGCAAAAATCTATTTTCACAATTCATAAGATATGTTAACAGGTTTGTTTATCCTGCAGTTCACTTCATATCCCCGCTGGACCAAATTAGCAAGCTGAGAAAAATTATTGAACGTGAAGTTGAAGGCACTGACAACATAAAACTAATTCCCGGTGGTATCAGAGATATAGAATTTACTGTACAGGCTTTGCAGCTAATTAATGGGGGGAAAAATGAAGCAATTAAAACCGGCAACACTCTCATCGCTCTTAAAAAACTGTTTGATGCAAAACTCCTGACAGAACATGAGAAAAATATTTTAGAAAATGCATACAATTTTTACAGAAGAATTGAGCACTTCCTTCAGTTGATGAACAACACGCAAACACACACAATTCCTGAAAGTGGAGAGATTGCAGAAAAGCTAAGTTTTTATCTTGGACTAAAATCATTGAAAGAATTTAAAGAAAAAGTCAAGGACTATCGAAATGAAGTTCGAGCCATTTACAATTCTGTTGTTGGTGAAAACAAGAAAGCAACAGACACAAATCAAATTTTCACCAAAATAAAGTTTAAAAATCCACAACGTGCAACAACTGACATTTCATTTCTAAGAGAAGGTAAAGGATTGACTGTTAGCAGAAAGTTTGATAAGAAGTCGTTTGAAACATTCAGTCAGATAGAAGAAAATATATTTGCTTATTTGTCTAATTCATACGATCCCGATCTCTGTCTTTCCAATTTTGTTCGGGTAATAAAGCAAGCTGAATTTCCTTCCATCTGGTATAATGAATTCACAGATGAAAACTTTCTGCAAATATTCTTAGAATTATGTGAGCGCTCGCAATTTGTGATTGATCTCTTTGCAGAGGATAAAGTACTCAGAGAAAATTTTTTAAGCAGGGATTTTCTGACTGAAAATTTTGACTTCACAAGGCTAAAAAATATTTTGTTCAAACTTGCAGTACAATTGTCACTAAGATTGATTGACCCATTAACAACTTCAAAAATTTTAAGTGATACAATTAGAAAAAAAATTCAGTTCCCGGCAGAAGATTTCAGCAAAAAGAAAAAGTGGCGAAAAGACTATCTGATTATTGTTCTTGGAAGTACAGGAACAGGGACAATGACATTCGCTTCAGATGTGGATTTGATTTTTGCTGTCAGAAATTCAGGTAAGTATCAGAACATCCAGAAAGATTTTCAGGAACTGCTGGGTCATTTGAAGAAAGAACTATCTCCTTTTAACGTTGATTGCCGTTTAAGACCGGAAGGTGCAAGCAGTCAGCTTGTCTGGGATTTTGATAAATACATCGAATACATTAACAGCCGTGCAAGAATCTGGGAAATGCAGTCATTTCTCAAAGCCAGATTAGTCAGCGGAAATGAAAAATTATTTGTGAAGCTCACTGAGACATTTATTCAGAGAGTATCGAAATTATCCGGAAAAGAAATCTTGACAGGGATAAATGAAATTAGAGCAAAGTCAATATCAAACTTCCCTTCTGAAATGAATTTAATTGATCTCAAAAAAAATTCCGGAGGCTTAAGCGATATTGAATATGTTGCACATTATTTTCTCCTTTCAAATCCTGAATCTGTATTTACGTTCCTTGGGAAATCTATTCATAAGATTTTGAAAGAACTTACAACACAAACAAAACACAAAAAAGTTTTAAATGAGCTCGCTGATAATTACATTTTCATTAAGAAAGTAGAAATTTTCAACCAGATAGCTTTCAGTAGCAGCTCATCAAAATTATCAGGCGATGAAATGAAATTTGAAAAGTTAGCCCGCTTAATGGAATTTGAAAACGGTGCTTTGTTAAAGAAAAAATTGAATTCTGTGCTAAAGATGAATCGGGAAACTTTTACTATGCTGATTAAGTGAATTACAATTTTATAACGAAAGATAAATTCAGTTCCTGGTTGGTTCATTTTTAGTTTTAGGTCAGTAGTCTTTAGTTTTAAGTTTAAGAATATTTTTTGTGAGAATATTTAACAACTTTTTGCAGCACAAATTCAACGTGAAATGAAACTGAATAACTAAAACTGACAACCGAACAACCAAAACCATCAACTAAAAACTAATAACGATAATCAAAAAATGAATCGGATAAAAAAATACTACCACCTTCTGACATCACTAATTGTATTCATCATTTATATGTTCACACTTGCACCTTCTGTTGTACAGATTGATTCGGGTGAACTTTCTGCTGTGCAGGCGACTCTTGGTATTGCACATCCTACCGGTTATCCATTGTTTACAATGATCGGTTATTTGTTTTCATTGCTTCCGCTTCCTTTCACAAAAATTTTACAACTAAATATTCTTGCTGCTATTTATTGCAGTGCTGCTGTAGGAGTTTTTACATACACAATTAAATACTGTCTTGATAATGTTTCTGTTTTCAAAAAGAAAATTTCTGAAAAAGAATCGGCTAAAAAGGAGAAAAAGAAATTCAAAGAACAAAATGCAATTGTAAAGCAGAATGAAATACCTGAAAATTTTAAACTGCTGTCAGCCGTATTCGGTGGACTAACGCTTGCATTCAGCAGAACCTTCTGGTTTCAAAGCACATCAGTCGAAGTTTACTCACTTCATTTACTGTTAATCTCTCTGATCATTCTTTTCCTGTTAAAAGCTTATGTAAATTCATTCGAAAATGATAAACTCTTTCACTGGCTTGTGTTTGCTTTTTTTCTGGCGCTCGGATTTACGAATCATTTAACTTCGATATTAATTCTTCCGGGCACGGCGTATCTTTATTTCACAAAATATAAATTTAACTCGGCAAGCATCAGGAAACTTGCACTTATGATATTGCTATTTGCCGTTGTTCTTGTTGCTGTTTATTCTTATTTGCCATTGAGAGCTTCTCAAAATCCATTATTGAATTGGGGAAATCCAATTGACTGGGAAAGAATTTACCGACACATAACCGGAAAACAATATCAGGTCTGGTTATTCACTTCATTCGATTCTGCAGGAAAGCAATTCAGTCATTTCTGGAGTATGCTGCCGTTTGAATTTTTTATCGGATTAATTTTAAGCATTATTGGTCTCTTTGTTACGATGTTCAGAGCACGAAAATTATTTCTATTTGTTTTGATAACCTTTGTTTTCAGCGTACTGTATTCAATCAATTATGATATAAATGATATTGATTCATATTTCCTTCTTGCATTTGTAATGCTTTCTTTCTTTGCCGCATTCGGTGCTTTGAAAATAATGGAGATAAAAAGTCTTCAGAAAAATTCCTCACTTTTCATTCTTGCTGGTGTGCTTGCAGTTCAGCTCTTTTTCAATTTCATAAAAGTGAATCAGAGTGGTGTTTATACTTTTGAAGATTATACAAAAGCTGTTTTGAATACTGTTCCGGAAAAGTCTGTCATTTTGAGTTATCAGTGGGATTATTTTATTTCCGCTTCTCTTTATTATCAGTTTGTGGAAGATTACAGAAGCGATGTAACTGTTATTGATAAGGAGCTGCTCAGAAGATCATGGTATTTCAACCAAATTAATAACCAGCATCCTGAAGTTTTATCAGGTGTGAAAAATGAAATCGATCAGTTTTTAATTGCGCTCAAGCCTTTCGAGAGAGATGAGAAGTTCGATTCCAACCGGCTCGAAAATTTATACAGATTAATTATGACTAATCTTATCAGAACAAACATCAAAGAAAGAGATTACTTTATTGCTCCGGAACTGGTTGAGCAGGAGATGAAAAGAGGCGAGTTTAAACTTCCGGAAGGATATAATCTTGTTCCTCATTTATTTTTATATAAAGTTGTTGAAGGAAATGAATACGTGCCAGCTCCTGACCCGGATTTTACAATCAGGATAGCTTCCAACAGAAATATTTACATTGATAACATTGAAAATTTTATAGGACGGATGCTTTCAAACAGAGCATATTATGAAGTAAAATTTGGAAGGACAGACAGAGCAAAAATCTATCTGAAGAAAATTCTGAATGATTTGCCCGGATTTAAACTTCATCCTGCCCTTCTGGAAGTACTCAGGAATTAATCTTTAATTGCTTCCAGGAGTTCTTGAATTCTTTCATCTGACAATTCAGCTTTTGTTCTGAATGACTGAAGTGTAACATCCATCTGCTGGATAAGATTTCGCTTATAATATTTCGGCGCATAAACAGAACCATCAATCATGTAAATTCTTTGAAGCTTTTCATCATAAAAGAAATAATTAACAAATGGTCCGCCCATACCTTTAATATTCAGTTCCCACAGTCCCTGTGTAAACAATGCATATCTGCCGTTAAAATTAACCTCATTCACTACGAAGTAATCAGAAGCAACAACAACGTAGGAAGCATCATCAGTTGTTTGATAAAATTCTTTTGTAAGTCTGTCACGTATAACTTTTATTGAATCCTGATTCAGGTAGTCAGGAGTTGCGTTATCAATCCAGTGAATAAAAATCCATCGTTCCATATCACTGCCGGGAGATCTTCTGAGCCAGACAAAATTTTTCTCCGGTTTATCAAGTGCAACAACATAATCAGCCTGCACATAAATTATCCAGCCGTAATTTTTTAAAAATTTTCCTTCGATATCTTTCTTTTCATAAGTAGGATTGTAAAGATTATTGAATAATCTTTCATCAGATTTTTTCTGAAAGGTATAAAGAAGATTATCTGAGTTATTGAGAATTTTATTATTCAATAATTCAATTGATGATGCTGATATTACTGCAACAAGCTGATTTTTTGCCCACAGATCGTTCTTATAGACGATAAAATTTTCATCAGAAGCCAATTTTCTCTCAACTGATGAATCAACAATTGCGCTTATGTATTTTGATGCATTGCTTCCTGAATTAAGAGGTGCAGCAATAATAATATTCTTCGTACGCTTTTTATTCTCAAGCTGTGAAACATTCATCCTTTTCAGAGTAAAAAGTTTTTCAGGCTGAGGTGTAAATATTTCTTTTTCAAATACTGACTGGAGAGCAGGAAGAATCTGTTCATATTCAACAGAATCGGCAATAACGATTATTTCATCTTCAAAACCTTTTGCAGGCTTCTGCGATAGTTCGCAGGAAATAAAAAATAACGAAATAATAAACAGATATATGATAAAAAACTTTTTCATAGCTACCTCGGTACGTTTGAAAGTGTTAAATCCAGATTAGGCAATACTGCCAGATACAAACCCCACATAGTAAATCCAACAGATAACGGAATCGATAAATTATCATCAACAAGTTTGAATGAAATATTTTCAACGATTGCGCCTACAAATGCTGCAGCAAAACCTATTAAGTATTCTTCAACAAATCCGCTGACCTTTGGAGTAAATAAAATCACTATACATGCACTAACAAAAAAGGCTAAAGTTCCCTCAAAACTTTTAGATAAAAATTTTCTTTTACCGAATTTCCTGCCAATAAGTGCAGCAGAAGAATCGCTTATTATTAATATTGAAAATGCTGTTATAAAGATTACTTTGGGGAATATGAGAACGCTGACGAGTGCAGAAATCAGAACGTAGGTTGCACCGTTTAAGTTTTTCTTTTTGTGATCAAGTTCGTGTTCACGAAGCAGAAAACCGAAGATTTTATAAAAAATCTTTCCCGTTTCCGGGTGCAGATATCTGCTTAAATCTATTATCAGAGCAGCTGCTGCAAGAATTCCAAGAATAATTGCAGCAGTCTCCGCAGTAATAAAATAATAAACTATAGGAATGGAGAGCGAAGTGAGATGAATTAATTTCCTGAATAATTCATCTTTGTATTGAATCGTTCCATTATCAATTGGCGTCATCTTTTACTGGAGCATCCTTCTGCTTACGCTGCTGCATCATAACTTTAACGTGCTCGGGTACCTCTTCCTCTTTTTTTTCATTTACAACTTCCGGAACGGGCGGAAGTTCTTCACCTTTTATAATTCTTTCTATTTCTTCGGAATCAAGAATTTCACGCTCGAGAAGTTCTTTGGATAAACTGTGCAACAAATTAATATTATCGCGCAAAATCTTTTCTGCACGATTCATTGCATTATTAATAATACCACGAACTTCCTCATCAATTTCGATTGCAGTTTTTTCACTGTAATCGCGATGCTTTTGTATTTCTCTTCCGAGAAAAATTTCTTCTTCTTTTGCACCATAACTCATAGGACCAAGTTTTTCACTCATACCCCATTCACAAACCATTTTGCGTGCAATGTTAGTAGCTTTTTCAATATCATTACCTGCACCGGTTGTGTAATGCCCAAATACTATTTTTTCAGCAGCCCTTCCACCGAGCGCATAAGTTATTACTGCTTCAAGATATTCTTTTGAGTAAGTATGTTTTTCGTCGATTGGAAGATAACTTGTAACACCGAGTGCGCGACCTCTCGGAATGATTGTTACTTTGTGCACAGGATCTGCTTCAGGAATCATTCTGGCAACCAACACATGACCTATCTCATGGTAAGCAGTAGTTTTCTTTTCTTCTTCTGAAATTATCAAACTCTTTCGTTCCATTCCCATCATAACTTTGTCTTTTGCTTCCTCAAAATCAGACATCTCAACTTTTTTCTTGTTTTTCCTTGCAGCAAGAAGAGCAGCTTCGTTAACCAGATTGGCAAGATCAGCACCTGCTAAACCCGGTGTTCCTTTAGCAAGAACCTCGAGATTAACTTTGGGATCAAGAGGAATATTTCTTGTATGAACTTTAAGAATTCCTTCTCTTCCTTTAACATCAGGTCTGTCAACAACTACCTGACGATCGAATCTGCCCGGTCTCATCAAAGCCGGATCAAGAACATCAGGGCGGTTAGTTGCAGCAATAATTATTACTCCGCTATTCTGTTCAAAACCATCCATTTCAACAAGCAACTGATTTAAAGTTTGTTCTCTTTCATCGTGACCACCGCCAAGCCCGGCACCACGATGTCTTCCGACAGCATCAATTTCATCAATAAAAATAATACAAGGCGCATTCTTTTTCCCCTGATCGAAAAGATCTCTGACACGGCTTGCACCAACTCCCACAAACATTTCAACGAAGTCAGCTCCGCTTATTGAAAAAAACGGAACACCGGCTTCTCCGGCAACCGCACGGGCAAGGAGAGTTTTACCTGTTCCCGGAGGTCCTAATAGAAGTACACCACGAGGAATTTTTCCACCGAGCTTTTGAAACTTTGTAGGTTCTTTTAAAAATTCTATGATTTCCTGAAGTTCAACTTTTGCTTCGTCGGCTCCGGCAACATCGCGGAAAGTTACCCGCTGACCTGACTGACTAATCAGCTTTGCTTTGCTTTTTCCGAATGAAAATATTCCACGTGAACCTCCACCCTGTCCCTGCATTCGTCGCATAATTATAATCCAGATTGCAATTATCAAAAGCCAGGGTAAAAAGCCGAGAAGAATATTCAACCATTCGCTTGATTGTTTATCAAAAGAATAAGTGATTCCTTTTTCTTTCCAGAGAATCTCTTCGTCTTTGATTATAGGTTCGGGAATATAAACAGATATTGCTTTAACATTTGTTTGAGTTCCGTTTATAGTTACAGTTGTTTCAGAAGTTAAATCAGCCCGTAAATAGTAATCATTAATATCCGACTTGGTAATTTTAGCTTCTTTTATCTTATCTGTTTCGTTGAGAAGTCTTCGGTATTCAGCAAACGGAATATCAATATAGTTTTCCTGAGTGGTTCTGAAAACCTGCATAACAATCACTGCCGCAACAATTACGGCACCCCAGCCAAAAACCATTCTTAATACTTTGGTCCAATCAAAATCATCCGGTCTGTTCGGACCAGATCCTTTAGGATTTTTTGGCGGTTTTTTTTCTTCGTTATTATCTGCCATAAAAAATTTTCTACTAATCAAATTCATTAAAAATTTAGATCTCCTTTTTAATTTAACACGTGAGATAGTTCTTAAATTATCTCTTAACTTTTTACTTGCAATATCTCACGTTTTTAATATGTAAATTCCTCTCAAATTTCGGTATTTCTGTGCAAAATCCAGCCCATAACCTATTACAAATTTATCGGGAATTTTGAAGCCAATATAATCAATTTTAACGTCATATTTAAGACTTTCCTGCTTAACCAGAAGTGAAACTATCTTCATACTGCTGGGACTTTTTTCTGAGAACAGCTCTTCGATATACTTGATTGACAGACCTGTATCTACAATATCTTCAACAATAATAATGTCTCTATCGTTCACTTCACAATTAAGCTCCTTGAGCAATTTCACATTACCGGAAGAAATTTTTGCATCACCGTAACTTGAGAGTTTAAAGAAATCCACTTCACAATCAATAGTAAGATTTCTGATGAGATCAGACATAAAAAGAAATGACCCGTTCAGTACCCCAATAAAAATTGGTACGGAGGATTTATAGTCAGAAGAAATCTGTGCTGCAAGTTCTTTAATTCTATTCTGGATTTCCTGCTCAGATATCATCGGGACAAATTCATCATTACCAATTAAAATTTTTTCAGGTGAATTCATTTATCACTTACTTCAAGTTTAATAATTCTTTTTGTATCTGAGGTTATTTTAAATCTCTCGTCAATCCGGAGACCAATCACCCAGACAATTTTTCCGTTATTAGTTAAAACAAGCTGCTCATTTTTTCTGATTGAAGATATCTTTTCATCAGCAAGAAAATCAGAAATCTTCTTAGTGCCTTTCATTCCTATCGGTTTAAATTTATCACCCGCTCTCCAGGTTCTGATTTCAAAAATTTCTCCTAATCCATCTCCTGAGATAAACTCAGCGGATTTATCTCCGGTGAACTTAAGCAATTTTCTTTTTACTTCACTTATAGAAATAATCCGGTTTCCAATTTCTGCCTTCTGACCAATCCTGATTCTAACAGTGATGCTATCCGATTTTCCTATATATTTTCTGCCAATGATTAGTTCTTCCCTTTCTCTGAACACATAAAGATTTCCTTTCAGATGAACCATACTTCCGGTTTGAGAGCTTATCAATCTGACAATATCGTAAATATTTTCTGAAGATAACTCTACATCAAAATTATTTTCAAGGACAGATTTTATTAACACGTTGAGAAAACTTCTATCAAGTTTAGAAATGACTTTTAATTTTATTCCAAGTTCATTTTTATAAAACTTGAGTGCAGTAAGCTTAACTTTTTTGATCTGTGCATCAAGAATTGAACTGATTTCAGATATAATCTTCGTGGTGTTGAGAACCTTTTCTTCAAGACGCGGGTTCAATCTTTTTTTCAGCTTTGGAATAATTTCATTTCTCAGAAAATTTCTTTCATAATCTGAGTTAAGATTACTTTCATCAATGCGGAACCGGATTTTTTTCTGTTTAAGATAGTTCCTAATTTCTTCTGCAGTCAGGCAAATGATCGGACGAATAATATCATCTCTTCTGATTGGAATTCCGGACAGACCTTTAACACCGGCACCTTTAATAAAATTCAGCATCATAGTTTCAACATTATCGCTTGCGTTGTGAGCAGTTGCGATTTTTGTGCACCCTACTTTATTTTTTGTTTTGTAAAGTTCAGAATATCTGATTTTTCTTCCGGCTTCTTCCACCGAAATTTTCATCTGTTTTGAGTAAGTCTTCACATCTTTAGAAACGGAAATAAATTTTATTTTATATTTTGAACAGAAGTCAAAGCAAAATTTTTCATCATCAGAAGCAGATTTTCCACGAAGATTGTGATTCAAATGGAATGCGACTAGCTCTATACCAAACCTCTTTTTAAATTTCTGAAGGAAGTAAAGAAGAAAAACAGAATCAGCACCACCGCTTAATGCAACAAGTACTTTATCACCTTTATCAATAAGTTGATTATCATCAATAAATTTCAGCGCTTTTTGGTCGATGGTTTTTGTCATTTAAACAGGGAAGAATTATACTTCACAAAGTTAAGAAAAAAGAATTCTTTGTGATTGAATAAAATGTTAGAAATTACAAGTGAATTATTTACTTAACTTATTTCAATAATTTCATACTCAAGTAAACCCGCAGGCGCCTGAATTTTCACCCTGTCACCTACCTTTGTATTTAGCAAACCTTTTCCAACAGGAGAGGTAATAGAAATTTTTCCTGCCTGGAAATCTGCCTCTTCAGGGGAAACGAGAAGGTAATCAAATGTCTTGTTGTTCTTAAGATTTTTGATTTTAACTTTTGAAAGAATATGAACTTTGCCTTCTTCAAAATGTGAAGTATCAATTACTCTTGCGCGGGAAAGAATATCTTCCATTTTGGCAATTTTAAGTTCGAACAAACCCTGTTCTTCTTTTGCGGCATCGTATTCAGCATTTTCTGAAAGATCTCCGTGAGAACGGGCTTCGGCAATTTTTTCAGCCATGGATTTTCTGCCGTTGGTTTTCATTTCTTTAAGTTCTTTTTCTATCTCAACAATTCTTTCTCTTGTGAGATAAACAAAGTTTCCTTCTGTCATTTCTATCCTTCTGAATTGATAAAAAAAATTGCCACCGTCCCGATAAAAGAGACAGTGGCAAAACAAAATTAAGGATTTAGTATTTGGTTGTCAAGAACAATTATTTGAGTAAAATCATCTTCCTCGAACTTAAATATTTCTCTGCCAAAAGTTGGTAGATATACACACCGCTTGCAAGGCTGAATGCGTTGAATGTAACTTCTTGTCTTCTGCTTGTTAGAGTTGTTCTATGTTTCAGGAATTTTTATTGATATGTATATCGAATGGAAATTTTATATCGAGTGCAGAAATGCGTAACAGCTGGTTTTTATTTCATCTCAAAATAAATCCTGCTTTTTAAAGATTTAAAACTATAACTTCGTATAAAATTTAGGTCGCTTGGCAAAAAGCCAATTGGTAACTCTTCTCGCTTAGCAATTTTATTAAACATTTCTATCTCATCTTCTCCATTTATATTAAAAGTATGCCACCAGGACGGATCAAAATGAACTACAAGAGGCGGTGC